>JBBQUC010000253.1:0-6311 GCA_038212815.1 Cytophagales bacterium | reverse complement strand
CGCGAAAGCCACCCCCACGACATTCAGATTCAGAAAGAAGCCCCGAACTACACGGCGAGGTAATAGCTGAACCAGTTCAGCCAATTGCCTGCGCCAAATCGGCGATCAAATCATCTATATCTTCAATCCCCACGCTGAGCCGAATCAGCGTGTCTTTGAGACCATTGCGTTCGCGCTCGGCTTTGGGAATGCTGGCGTGGGTCATGCTGGCGGGGTGGGTGCATAAGGACTCGACTCCACCCAGCGATTCGCCGAGGGAGAATACCGAAAAGCTTTCCATTACGCGGGTGGCTTCGGCCATACTGTCGCCATGCAGCGTGAACGATACCATGCCACCAAACCCGCGCATCTGGCGTTTGGCCAGTTCGTGCTGGGGGTGGGTAGGCAGACCGGGGTAGTTTACCTGGCTCACTTTAGGGTGGCTCTGGAGGTATTCGGCAATTTTCTGGGCATTTTCGCAATGGCGTTGCATACGGATGTGCAGCGTTTTTATCCCCCGCAACACCAGAAAACAATCTTGTGGCCCCGGCACGGCTCCGCAGGCATTCTGGATAAACGCCAGCCGGGCGGCCAGGTCATCGTCATTCAGCACAATGGCTCCCATCACCGTATCGGAATGGCCACCAAGGTATTTCGTCACCGAGTGCATCACTAGATCGGCACCGAGGTCGAGGGGGTTTTGGAGGTAGGGCGAGGCAAAGGTGTTATCCACTACCAGCAGCACGTTGTTTTTCCGGGTGATGGCGGCAATAGCTTCAATATCCACAATCCGCAGCAGGGGGTTAGTGGGCGTTTCAATCCAGACCATCTTGGTTCGGTTCGGCGTTCCGAGGGGGGTAAGGGCTGCATCGAGGGCGGAGGCATCGGCCAGGTCGATAAACGAGAACTTCAGGCCATACTCGGCAAATACGCGCACCATAATCCGGTAGGTGCCGCCGTAGAGGTCGTTGGAGGCAATGATTTCATCGCCGGGTTTGAACAGTTTCAGGATGGCATCAGTTGCACCTAAACCCGATGCGTAGCAAATGCCGTGTTTCCCGTTTTCAAGGGCAGCCAGGTTATTTTGCAGCACGGTACGCGTGGGGTTCTGGGTGCGGGCGTACTCGTAGCCCTTGTGTTTGCCCGGCGACTCCTGCACGTAGGTAGATGTCTGGTAGATGGGGGTCATGATCGCGCCCGTAGTTGGGTCGGGTTCGATGCCCGCATGAATGGCTTTGGTTCCGAATTTCATAGCTCTAAGGTATAACGCTTTTGCAGACCGACGTAAAAAAACTCTCATTACCGGCTCTTTTTGGGCTGCTACTCACGGCTATGCCGCTGCTGTTCAGTTCGCTGGTATCGTATGTGGCCATTACACACGAACCCACCATTGCCCGGTTTGGCCTGCTGGAATGGTCGGTCGTTACGCTGCTCTGCTGCCTGACCTGCACGGCAGCCATTACCACGCCTACGCTGCTAGCCCTGCTATTTGGGTATTTTCTGGGCTGGTGGGCCATGCTACCTATGCTTGTTATCAATATGTTGGCCATCTTTTTGGTCAATTTCATCGTCTATCGGCTCAATCATGAGCAGGTGCTCCACTGGCTGGAGCGTAACCCCAAGGTAGGACCGTTGCTGAGCCGGATCCGGCAGGATGAGTTGAAAGTTATTTTTTTCTGCAAGCTCTCGCCCGCCCTGCCCTTTGTCATCACCAACATTGTGTTTGCCCTGTCGGGGGCGCGGCTGCAGAATATTCTGTTGGGTGGATTTTTAGGGATGGTGCCGCGCACGCTGCTGGCAGTATGGTCCGGCAGTCAGGCGCGGCAGATTCGCCAACTGCTCAACGACCCCAACGCCAATAGTGACTCGCAGATAGCGGTGGGACTGCTGGTGCTGGTGTCGGTGGTGGGGCTGTTCTGGGTGCTGGGTCGAACGGTTAAGGCTTAAATCACTTCCCCAACCCGTTCGATCAGCCGGTTATGGCCCGTGCGCAACACCGTGAGGTCGTAGGCTGTCAGGTGCCTGGTGAGGGGTTGTATAGCATCCAGCGGCATAATTTTATCGAAATGGCCCGCAAAAATCCGTACCCAAACTTCATGCCGATTCAGGCGGTCGGCCAGGGGGGGCATGGGAAGAAGCAAAAACCGGAACGACAGCCAGGTGTGGTAAATTAGGTCGCGCTGGGTGGGGCTGGCCAGCAAGGCTTCTGCAAACCGGAGAACACTGCGGTCAACCAACCCTAGTTTGGCCAGCAATAACCCGGCTTTATGTAGCCAGGGCGTGTGGTTTAGTACCTGCCGAAACAGGGCGCGACCCACTGCCGTGCGGGTAGCCAGCCGATACCAGGGGTTCGGCGTTATGCCATCGGGAGCCAGTAAAATTAACTGGTCGAGCCGGTCGGCAAAGGCGTGGGCGGTGGCCAGGGCAAACCGCCCACCGAGGCTAAACCCTGCTACCGAAAACCGGCCAATGCCGTGCTGCTCTAAAAATGCAGCCATTACCCCTAGCCAGTTGGTATGGGTTATGCTATCTATATGGGAAACAGGCCGGTCGGTGCGGAGGGTACTGCTGCCATGAAACGGTAAGTCAATGCTATAAATCGTATATTTCCGGCCTAAACGGGCCTCAAACGGCGCAAAACAAGCGGAATCCTGCCCAATGCCATGAAACGCCAGCATCACAGCCGGGCCACGCCCAAACCGGCAATAGCTAAACTGCAGGTGCTGGTGGGTGAAAACCGAAGCAGGGTTCAACGCGGTTGGGAGTAGTTCAGGCATATTAACTGGTTACAGCAAATCTCATGCAAACTTTTCAAACTTTAGCCGATTTTTCGGCCCATGCCGGGCAGGAACTCGGCACGACCGACTGGACTACCATAACCCAGGAAATGATTAACCTGTTTGCCGACGCTACCGGCGACCATCAATGGATTCATACCGACCCGGAGCGGGCCGCCCGCGAGTCGCCCTACCGTACGCCCATTGCCCACGGGTTTCTGACCCTTTCGCTGGCTCCCAAGCTCATGGCTGAGTTGTATGCGGTTTCGTCGGTAAAAATGGGGGTTAATTACGGCACCAACAAAGTTAGGTTCACCAATGCCGTGCCAGCCGGTAGCCGCATGAGGCTGAAAGCGTGGCTACAGCAGGTGGAGCCGCAGGCTCCTAACGGGGTGAGGGCCATTGTGGCCTGCGTTTTTGAGGTTGAAGGCCAAGCCAAGCCCGCCTGCGTAGCCGAACTGATTTCGCTGCTGTATGAGTAAATTTGTATCATCGACAACTAAAAATAAACACCCATTGCTATGCAATTGGCAACACTTGATTTACAGGGATTGAATTTTAACCTGAGCGAAGAACACCTCGCCGTACAGGAGGCCGCCCGCGATTTTGCCCGGAATGAACTGATGCCCGGCATTATTGAGCGCGACAACGAGGCCAAATTTCCCGCCGAGCAGGTAAAACGGATGGGTGAACTGGGCTTTATGGGCATGATGGTTTCGCCAGTCTATGGCGGTGGCGGCATGGATACAGTCTCGTATGTACTGGCCATCGAAGAAATCTCGAAGATCGACGCGTCGGCTTCGGTCATTATGTCGGTCAACAACTCGCTGGTATGTTTCGGCCTGGAAGCCTACGGCACCGAAGACCAAAAACAGAAGTACCTGACCCGGCTGGCTTCGGGCGAAACCCTGGGCGCGTTCTGCCTCTCTGAACCCGAAGCAGGCTCCGATGCGACCTCGCAGCACACCACTGCCGAAGACATGGGTGATTATTATTTAGTAAACGGTACAAAAAACTGGATTACCAACGGCGGGTCATCGGGCATTTGTCTGGTGATTGCCCAAACCGACGTATCCAAAAAACATCGGGGGATCAACTGCCTGATTGTGGAGAAGGGAACCCCCGGTTTTAGCGTGGGCCGCAAAGAAGACAAGATGGGGATTCGGGCTTCAGATACGCACTCGCTGATGTTTACCGATACGAAGGTGCCCAAAGAAAACCGTGTTGGCGAGGATGGCTTTGGGTTTAAATTTGCCATGTCAACCCTGAATGGTGGGCGGATTGGCATTGCCGCTCAGGCTCTGGGTATTGCGGCAGGTGCGTTTGAACTGGCCCTGAAATACAGCCAGGAACGAAAATCGTTTGGTAAGCAAATATTTGACCATCAGGCTATTCAGTTTAAACTGGCCGAGATGGCTACCAAACTTGAGGCCGCCCGGCTGCTGGTGTATAAGGCCGCCCGCGCCAAAGACGAGGGTAAAGATTATGTGCAGGCAGCGGCTATGGCCAAGCTGTTTGCCTCCGATGTAGCCATGTGGGCTACCACCGAAGCGGTGCAGATTCATGGCGGATATGGCTACGTAAAGGAGTTTCATGTAGAGCGCATGATGCGCGATGCCAAGATTACCCAGATTTATGAAGGCACCTCTGAAATCCAAAAATTAGTGATCGCCCGTGAACTGATTCGGTAAGGAAAAACGACAGAAAAATAGAATTTTATGGGGAAGCGTGTGGGATTTTAACGAATCCACACGCTTTTTTTTATTCTTTGGAAACTTTTATTTGTGTATTAGATTTGTACAACTTATTAGATTTGTGCAAATTTACGCGCCGTCCAACTGACTTTAATCCGTTCACGAAATGGAAGACTATAATAAAATCATCGAATCGCTGGGGGTAAAGTTCATTAAAGCCCGGAATATCCGTATTCTACAGCCCATTACGATTAAGAATTTTTACGATGTCGAGAACTCGCTGACCATCCTCTATGAAGGTGAAGTATTCTTCGGTGAAGACCACCAGCGGGTAGAGGTGGGCGACATGCTGTTTATTCCGGGCGGCAAGCACCTGACCGTGACCTACGGCAGCGGCTCGACCAAAACGGTGAACAACGAGGAGTTTATGACCCATCGCGAGAGCTACTTTGAGGCCAACCGCGACCTGAGCCGCATTGGTAAGCTACCCAACTCGTTTGGGCTGGTATCTTTCGAGGCCAAGGTGTTCGATTCGGTGAACTTCTTCAACTCACTCGATGTACCGCCGTTTATCATCAAGCGCGAAGAACACCTGGCTGAGACCATCAATCAGATTCTGGCCGAAGACATGACTGATACGGCGGGTAAAGGCCGGATCATCAAGATCAAGACCGAAGAGATTGTGATCGAGGTGGTGCGCTATATCCTGAAAAACCGGCTGTTTGTGGAGCAACTCGTCACCAACAGCACCTACTTCAAAGACCCCCGCCTGATCGACATTTTTGCCTACATCAAGGAAAACCTCGGTGGCGACTTGTCGAATAAGGTGCTGGCTAACGTGGCCAACGTGTCGGAAGATTACGTAGGGCAGTATTTCAAGATGCTCACCGGGATTAACCCACAGGATTACATCGAGTACCAGCGGATGGAATCGGCAGTAGGGCTGCTGCGTACCAGCAAAAAAAGTATCCGGGCTATTGGGGCCGAGGTGGGCTACAAGGACACGGCCTATTTTTGCCGCCGGTTCAAAATGATGTTCGGGATTCCAGCCGGTAAGATGCGCCGTCGGGAGTCGCTAATGAATGTATAAAAAAAGTATTGCCTTCGGAGAAGAACGTAAAAAGGTTACGTTTTAGGGGTATTAACTTTGTCGTACACAAAAACGACAAAGACAATGAACGCCCCGACTCTTGCTCAACTCCCGTTTACGTTTCAGACCGCTGTTCCCGCGCTGCGCGTAGGCGGTGGGTTGGCCACGGCTACATCACTAACGGCCCTGCTGAGTTGGCAGGAGCCGTTGGCCACCCGGATGCGTTACCGGCATAACCTGCCCGGCAGAGTGGCCAACCGCCTGCTGAATATTGAACTGGGACTGTATATGCTGGCCGAGCTACTGCCCGATGCGCCACCCGAAGCCTTACCTAACCTGCTAAACGGTCAGGGGTTTTTGTACAGCGGCCGGGCGGTATGGTCGCCCCGGCAGCACCGCAACCTGAGCCGGGCACGGGTGTTGCTAGCCCCCTACCGCGACCATGCCACCTGGTTCAATGCCCTGACCAAATACGCCACCCTGCCTGACCACCTGCGAACATTCTCGCTCACGGGCAACCACCAACCCGACCTGACTGGCTACGAAGGCCGCGAACGGCTCACGCTGTTCCAGAAAGTGCTGCGGTAAGGGCTACGAACGGATAGTCTAAAAATTGATCTTTAGCTGCGTTTGCAGCCCTGGCTGATAGGTTCGAAACGGAGCTGCCAATACTCAGTTCTCTACCTGGAGGGGCAGGGTGTAAAGAAACCGTACGGGTTGCCCATTCACGATGGCAGGTCGCCAGCGGGGCATTTTCTCGAAGGCATTAGA
>JBBQUC010000252.1:0-6363 GCA_038212815.1 Cytophagales bacterium | reverse complement strand
AAAGTTAAACTTGCTCACGTAGGCACGAGCGTTTGCCTGCTTGCCCCCCAGCATAATCCACTCGCTGCCACCCGATATGGTCTCGAACACCGATTTGTTGGCATCAAGTCCATCGTGGCCCTGATCAACATACGCCCATTTCACGGTATCGCCCACGGCAAACTCACCTGCATCGGCTTTTTCGCGGCCTGTTATGAGTTTGAAAAGGGTGGTTTTACCGGCACCGTTAGGGCCAATAACGCCAACAATTCCAGCCGGGGGGAGGTGGAAGCCCAGGTGTTCGAACAGCAGCCGGTCGCCGTAGGCTTTGGCCACATCAGTAGCTTCAATTACTTTTTGACCCAGGCGCGGCCCGGCCGGAATAAAGATTTCGAGTTTGTCTTCTTTTTGCTTCGCGTCTTCGGTCAGCAGACGTTCATAAGCACCCAGCCTGGCTCTCGATTTGGCCTGACGAGCTTTGGGGGCCATTTTTACCCATTCCAGTTCGCGCTGTAGGGTACGCTGCCGCTTCGATTCCTGCTTCTCTTCTTTGGCCAGCCGATTCTGTTTCTGCTCCAGCCACGAGGAGTAGTTGCCTTTCCACGGAATACCCTCGCCCCGGTCGAGTTCGAGAATCCATCCCGCCACATTGTCAAGAAAATAGCGGTCGTGAGTAACGGCAATGACCGTGCCTTTATACTGCCGCAGGTGTTCTTCCAGCCACAGCACCGACTCGGCATCGAGGTGGTTGGTCGGTTCGTCGAGCAGCAGCACATCGGGTTGTTTGAGCAGCAGGCGGCACAGAGCTACCCGGCGTTTTTCGCCACCAGAGAGGGTAGCAATCAGCGCGTCGGATGGGGGGCAGCGGAGGGCATCCATCGCCCGTTCGAGCCGTTGGTCCAGTTCCCAGGCGTTGTGGTGATCGAGTTTTTCCTGAACCTCCCCCTGCCGGGCAATTAGTTTATCGAAGTCGGCATCGGGGTCACCAAACGCTTCGTTAATAGTATCGAACTCCTTCAGCAGGTTCACTACTTCCTGCACACCTTCTTCCACCACTTCTTTCACCGTTTTGGTAGGGTCGAGTTGCGGTTCCTGCTCCAGCATACCCACTGAATAACCTGGCGAAAACACAACCTCGCCATTGTAGTTCTTATCCATACCGGCAATAATCCGCAGTAGGGTGGACTTGCCGGAACCGTTCAGGCCCAAAACGCCGATTTTGGCCCCGTAAAAGAAGGAAAGGTAAATGTTTTTTAGGATTTGTCGGTTTGGGGGAATAATTTTACTCACTCCCGCCATTGAGAATATGATTGTTTCCTGACTCATGGATGCAAGGTGTATTTTGATGGTGGGCAAATATCCTAAATTAAACCCCACAGCGCACTCGTTTCACAGGAAAAAATGGAAAATGCTACTTTGGTAGATGAATACGGTTACGTCCAAGACGGAAAGGTATTTTTAAAAGGCTACCGCGAGTACCCCGACCGCCAGATTGGCGAAGTAAAACGCACTGAGCAGGAAGCGCTCGACTATTTTAGAAACCGCTTCCTGATTGCCCTCAACAAGGTTACTCAGTTAGAGACAGAGGTAAACGAGGCCCAAAACAAAGGCTCGTATCTCACCAAATTGGTGCAACTCCGCAAGAAGTTGCTCGGCTTTGATGCCCTGGGTGATTTTCCACCCCTGCTCGACCGGCTCGATTCGCTCGAAGATGTACTCTCCGATCTGATTTACCACAATCAGCTCAAAAACCTGGAAATTAAACGGGCGTTGATTGCAGAAGCAGAGGCTGTTGCCGACAGCGACGACTGGAAAGACACCGCCGATGTACTCCAGGAAATCAAGACGAAGTGGATCAAGACAGGTCCCGTGGATAAACTGCTGGATGCCGAAGTGGAAGGCCGTTTTCAGGAACTGCTCGATGGCTTCTTTGGCCGTCGGCGGGAATATTTTAATGAGCAGAACAAGATTATTCAGGAGCGTCTGGATAAGTATGAAGAGCTGATTAAACTGGCAATCCGGGCTAACCGCAACCCCGATCTCGATGCCGCCTACATGGAAGTGCGTCGGCTCAACAACGCCTGGAAAGTGGTGGGCGAAGTACCCATCAAAAAAAGCAGCAAACTTTACAAGCAGTTTAAGCGGTTCACCACGCAGATATTCGAGAAGTACAATGCGGCCAAAGGCATTGTGATTACCAAGCGTCTTGATCCCCGTATTGAAGCCCAGATGAAAATGGCCGACGAAGCGGAGAAACTGGCGAAACAGTCGGATATTTTTACGGCAGCGAACCGCGCCAAAGAACTGCTAAATGCCTGGAAAGAGGTGAAAGTACCGTTTAAGATGCAGGATAAGCAACTAAACGAACGGTTCCGGGCCGCCTGCGATAAGATTTTTGAACTGAGCTACCTCGGTAGGGTGCTGGACCGCAAATACCCGGCGTTTGAACTCAAGAGCGAGTCGGAGCAGCTACGCACCAAAATCCGCGAGATGGAGTACCTGGTTCGGCGCGAAAAAAGCGACCTGCAATTTGCCATGCAGGATGCCGATATGCTCGATCCAAACAACGATGCCGACAAGCAGGCTCTGAACAAGATCAACACCCAGAAACGCAAAATTGCTATGAAAGAGCAGATTCTGCGCGAGTTTCAGGCCCGTCTTACCCAAATTGGGTATTGATTAACGCAAACCTATAAGATTTTTCTATACGAAAGGTGCCGGATGTCTCTATCCGGCACCTTTCGTTTTAGCGCGCTGTTTAGTGAGTATGGAAACGATTCTAAATGCCAACACCCTGTTCCGGCAAGCGATCATCCCCGGTAAGTTTGTTAGAATGGAGTACCTCACCGACTTGGGCGAGTTCATCAAAACGGATGCACTCCTCAAGCGTTTTTTTGCTGTCGATGGCATTGAACAACTTGAGCTTGGCAAGGGCGAAATTATCTCCCTCGACCGGGTAGTGAGTATCAGCGGGAAGCTATCACCCAACTACCCCGGCTACGCCAATTACTCCTGCGATTGTTAACTAATCATCTCGAACCCGCAATACGGCACCAGTACGCTGGGAATACGGATGCCTTCGGGGGTTTGGTTATTTTCCAGAATCGAGGCCAGAATTCGGGGCAAGGCTAAGGCCGAGCCGTTCAATGTGTGCAGCAATTGGGGCTTTCCGGCACCCTGTGGTCCGGCATTCCGGTCTGCCCGATACCGCAATTTAAGCCGGTTGGCCTGATACGTCTCAACATTCGATACTGAGCTGACTTCAAGCCACCGTCCCTGCGCTGCCGACCATACTTCCATGTCGTAGGTTAGGGCGGAGGTAAAGCCCATATCGCCCCCGCAGAGCCGCAACACGCGGTAAGGCAATTCGAGTTTTTGTAACAATCCCTGTACGTGCAAACTCATTTCTTCCAACGCCTGATATGAGTTTTCGGGCTTTTCGATGCGAACCAGTTCTACTTTATCGAACTGGTGCAGCCGGTTTAGCCCCCGCACGTGTGCGCCCCATGAACCCGCTTCGCGCCGGAAACAGGGCGTATAGGCCGTGTTTTTGATCGGCAGGTCGGCATCGGCCACAATTACGTCGCGGTAAAGGTTGGTGATGGGTACTTCGGAAGTCGGAATCAGGTAGAGTTTGTCTTCGTTTGCGTAGTACATCTGCCCTTCTTTGTCGGGTAGCTGCCCGGTACCAAACCCCGAATCTTCGTTGACCAGAATAGGCGGCTGTATCTCAACATACCCAGCGGCCAGGGCTTCGTCGAGGAAGAAGTTAATCATGGCTCGTTGTATTCTGGCCCCTTTTCCCCGATAAACGGGAAACCCTGCCCCAGTTATTTTATTCCCTAGATCGAAATCGATGAGTGGCCCGCCCCCCGGCCCGTATTTCTTGATAAGCTCCCAATGGGGCTGGGCCGTGGCAGGCAAGACGGGCTTGTCACCCCATTCCAGCACCACCTCATTATCGTCGGCAGAGCGACCGGCGGGTACACTGCTGTGGGGAATATTGGGGATAGTGACCAGCACGTTCTGTAGGTCCTGCTCAATGATTGCCAGGTCCTCGGCTAAGCCTTTCGAGAGTAGCTTTAGGTCGCCTGTTTCAGCCTTTGCGGCTTCGGTGGCTTGTGTCTGGCCACTTTTCAGCAACAGACCAATTTCTTTGGCTTTGGCATTTTGGCGGGCCAGCACCTCGTCAAGTTCGGCCTGAGTAGCCCGGCGCTGCTGGTCGAGGTGGAGCACCTGATTGAGCATTACGTCAGCATTGGCCAGATTCCGCTTCTGCAAGCCTGCCAATGCCAGGTCTTTATGATCGCGAATGAAGGGGATTTGAAGCATGTTAATTGGCAATCAAGCCTTTGATTAAGTTAATAAACTGTTCGGTTTCAGAAATGAGCGGCAAAATATCCTCCTCATCAAATTGTGTAAGTGCTTCGTGAGCCAAATAGCTATACCTCCGCCTGCGCGTCTACCTCGTGGACGTGGCGTTTTACTTCGGCTAAAAATTCGGTATCGGTCATGGTTTTTTCTGATAAATCTACAGCCCAAATAATCCTTCGTTCAGGGCGTTCAGGGCTTCGTTTTTGTGTTTGGCGTGCATCAGCAATGAGATGTTGTGCTCCGTACCGCCATAGCTAATCATCCGAATCGGGATACCTTTCAGGGCTTCGAGTACCTGCAGGGCAATGCCCGAATGGTCGGCACTGAAGTTGCCCACAATACACACAATGGCCTGGTCATAATCAGGTTCTTCCAGTTCGCAGAATTGCCTCAACTCGTCCATTAGCGGAGCCAGATTAGCGGTGCTGTCCACCGTAACCGATACCGATACTTCGGAGGTGGCCAGCATATCGACCGGTGTTTTGTATTTCTCAAAAATCTCAAAAATCCGGCGTAGAAACCCGTAGGCATTTAACATCCGGGTCGAATGAATGTACAGGGCCGTAATGCCGTCTTTAGCTGCCACCGCTTTAAACACCTGATCATTCGACTTGTCGGCAATGAGGGTGCCAAAAGCGGCAGGGTCCATCGTGTTTTTCAATCGCACCGGCACCCCGTGCATTTTGGCGGGGGTAATGGTGGAGGGGTGCAGGATTTTAGCCCCGAAATACGCTAACTCAGCCGCTTCTTCAAACGTCAGTTCCCGAATGGGAAACGTTTTACGGACAATGCGCGGGTCATTGTTATGCATCCCGTCAATATCCGTCCAGATTTGAATCTCCTCGGCCCGGATAGCTCCACCAATCAACGAGGCTGTGTAATCGGAACCACCTCGTTTCAGGTTATCGACCTCACCCCGTGGGTTGCGGCAAATAAACCCTTGGGTAACAATAAGTTGCTTATCGGTATGGGGGCGCAGCATATCGCGGAGGGCTTGCTCGGTGAAGGCCATATCGGGTTCGTTATCAGCATCGATCCGCATAAAATCCAGCGCGGGCAACAACACCGATGCTTCACCTTGCTCAGTCAGGTAGCCCTGAAACAGCTGCGTGCTCAGTAGTTCGCCCTCGGCCACCAGTTCTTTCTCCTGCTTCAGGGTAAAGGGCCTGATTCGGGTAAGTGACCGGATAAACGAGAATTCTTTCTCGACAATGGCCCGCCCCTGCGCCAGCCCATCGGAGGTAGTATAGAGGGCACGAACAAAGCTGTCGTAATGGGCTTTGAGGTGTTCTACCCGTTCACCAGCCTCGTCGGACTGATTCGTTTTCATCGACTCGCCAATGGCCAGCAGCGCGTTGGTAGTGCCAGAAAGTGCCGACAGAACAATTATTTTCCGGCCCGCATCTTCGGTAATAAGTTTGTGAATCGACTGCATCCGCTCCGGTTTTCCAACCGAGGTTCCGCCAAATTTCCAGACGTGCATACTTTAATTGTGAATGAGTCCAAGCATTTTTATGGCTGTGATGGCGGCTTCGTCGCCTTTGTTGCCGTGTATTCCACCGGCCCGGTCGAGAGCCTGTTGTTGGGTGTTAGGGGTCAATACCCCAAAAATAACGGGCTTGCCCGTTTTCAAGGCTACGTGGGTTAACCCCTGGGCAACGGCATGATTGATATACTCATTATGTTTGGTTTCGCCCTGAATCACGCAGCCAATGGCGATAACGGCATCAATATCGACCCGTTGGGCAAACCATTGGGCAGCCAGACTTAACTCGTAACTGCCCGGCACATTACCCCGAACAATGTTTTCGGGCAAAACGCCGTGCTGAACCAGAGTTTGGTAAGCCCCGGCAAAAAGGGCTTCGGTCACCTTGGAATTCCATTCAGACACGAGTACAGCAAACCGCCGGTGGCTAACATTGGTCAGCCCTGCGGTCGAAAATTCGGAGAGATTTTTTTGAGTTGATGCCATAATTAAAAAAGGGACGAAACCTTGTTACCGGCTTCGTC
>JBBQUC010000251.1:0-6402 GCA_038212815.1 Cytophagales bacterium | reverse complement strand
ATGTTGCCCGACACATCGTAGGTGTAAGTTTTCGTCACCTGCTCCTGCGCCGTCAGGTTGGCATCGGCCAACTCCTGTGTCAGCAAACCCGTTGCGGCATCGTAGGTAAATGATGACTGCCGGGTTACAGTCGCCTGACCGGGCGCAAAGCGGTAGAGCGTCGCGTTGGTAAGTCGACCCAGAATCCAGTTGGCCTGATCGTTGGTGTAGGTGCTTACCGTCGAGTCTCGGAGGCCACCCCCATAATCGACCACCACATACAGCGGATTGCCGAGGTCATCGTGTAGTTTGCGGACGGTCTGCGTTTTGCCGTTTACGTAGTCATTCGTGACAGTGCGTTGGTCGTAGGCCGCAAAACTGGTTGGGTAGGTAGCCGGGTAGTTAATCAGCGTCGGGAAGATTTCGGTTTTGGAAATCAGCACGTCGTTGGGGTAGTATCGTTCTGAGCGCGTTAGCGTTTGGCCCGTGTATTTAAAATTGTCGGCATCCTGCCGGTAATACCGAAGCTCGTAAATACCCGTGATGGTGTCGCGTTCCCACGTCTGCGAAAACCCCCGAAACCCCCGGCCTTCGGTGTTGATGGTGGCCCCCTTGTAATTGTAAGTTTTGGCCGTTTGGTCGCCCGTGCTGGTGCGCGTTTTCATCTGCGCCACTACGTAAAGGGGCGTTTGCACGTCGATATTGGGATAAGCGACCAGGCCAGCCCGTTCATAGACGGCACTGTTGAGCATATTCTCGTAGCGAACCTGAACGGATAGCCCCGCGCCGTTGGTAATTTTCTTGATCGAATACCCCTGATTCTGGCGCAACCGCTGGATGTAGTACTTGCTGTCGGAGGCCCGGTAATAGTATAGGTCGGCCTGCGATCCTTTCAGAAACGACCCCACCCGGAACGTATTGGCCGATTTAAACATTTCGACTGGCCAGGTATTGAACTGGGGTGAGCTGGTGTTGAAGGTAAAGTTGCCCCGATTGATATACGTATAGTTGCTCCCGTCCGTCGCATTGTAAAAGGTCAGGTCGAGCAACCCGTCCGCGTTGGCATCGCTGGGATACACGCCCGTATAGCTGCCCGGCACCGACGACAGGTTGATGCAAATAGGAACCGTACTGGCCGGGACGGTGCCAAACAGAAAGGCCACCCCGCTGCTATTTGGATAGCCGCCCTGATTGGGATAGATGCAAACCTGATTGGTTCCGGGTTTATAAACCAGCAAATCGGGCAGGGCATCGGCGTTGACATCGGCCATCAGCACCGTATTGGTTGCCCCCGCTAACCACGAGCGAGGAATGCTGCTATTCCTGTCAAAGCGAGTCTGCCGCGCCTGAAACTGATTCTTGCGGGTAGCGGCATCGGCCAAAGTTCGGGTAGCCTCCGTCCAGATAATGACATTATCGCCTAATGCCTTGTCATACACCAGAATGTCGGTCAGCCCATCGCCGTTCAAATCCTCGAAAATCTGTTCGGGACTGCTGAAGTTCAGGCTGGTGTTATAGCCCGTCAGTGCCGAAACCGACTGGTAGTAGATCGAAGTGGTGGCCGTTGTCGGGAGCGTTTTCGTCACGTATCCCCCTGACAACGTTGGTTGCCCGCCCGGATAGCTCAGATCAACGAAATCGGTCAGGCCATCGCGGTTCAGGTCAACCGGAAAATTGTATTTCACCCCGTTGCCAACCGTCCCCTCTTTCGCGTAGTAAGCACAGGTATAAGGTTGCCCGGCGGGTGGATTTGACAGTACGTACAGGTACGAGTTGGCCCCCGCCGAAGCGGCATCGTAGGTCACCAGGATGTCGTTCAGCGCATCGCCATTCAGTTCGCCCACCTGCACCCGGTAGTTATTGCCAACAGTGCCCGATTGAGTAATCGAGGGCGTAAACGTTCGGTCGCCGTTGTTCAGGTAAAACTGAAACGTCATAGTCGCACCCGACACGCTGTACGTCGCTATATCAGTTAACCCGTCGCCGTTGAAATCGCCAAAAGCCCGCTCGGCAGCTATGCCGGGCGTGGCCAGTTCAGCCACAGCACCTAAACCCGTCGATTCGTTAGACCACTCAAATGTGGTTGGATTGAACGACTGCACCGGATTGGAGCCATCCGTTTCGGTAAGCTGCGTCAGGAGCGAGTACTGATCGAGAAGATATGAAAGCTGATACGTTCGAATCAGGGTATTCTGGGCATAAATCTCAACTGCTTTTAGCCGTTTGGTATAGCTATTTTTCTGCTGATACCGAATCCCGTACAAGCTGGTTTGGTCGGGCCGGGCTTCATACACAAACTGGATTCGGTTATAGGGCGCAATGCCCGCACTGCCTGTGTACTCAATTTTATCGGGATACACCTCCCCCGTTGTCTCGTCGCGGAGGTAGGTAAAGGTCATGAAGTTGCCTTTCCGGTCCTCAATCCGGTTCACCAACCACTGAATGCCAACCGACGAGCCGCTCGGCGAATTGCTCATTACCTGGCTATCGGTGGTATTGCCGTACTGAAAAATCAGCCCCGATTTGGTATAGGCCGCGAAGGATTGCGGGCTTTGGGTGCTGGCGTTCTCCGTCAGGATTACTTTAGTGAAGCTGTTCTGCTCGGTGTAGTACTCTGTCAGATTATTGCCGTAATTGGCATCGAACGGCTGGTTTGTCAGGCTTGACGTGGGAGTTAGCACCAACCGCTCGCCATCGAGACTGAAGCGGTCGTTTTTGTCGTAGTTAATCCCGGTCTGAACGCTCTTGGTCTGCTGGGTGGCATCGGCGGTTTCATCCTGAGCATGGGTGCGGGTAGAGCGACTGATACTCGATAAGCCAGTCAGGTTCCAGCCTAAACCAACGTAGCTATTTCCGTTTTGGCTGCTATAACTAATCCCTACTTTCGGCTGCAAACCGGCCGTGCCGGGTGGCAGCACAAACGGAATCTGATAGGTAGCCGCCCCCGCATCCGACACTGCAAACTGCCCCGGCGTGTAGCCAAAGTTCTGACCGGGAACTGTGTTTTGCGCCAGCGTATCGGCAGGAAAGCCACAGGCTACCGCAACGAGTAGAAAATACAGAAATCGTAGAGTTAAGGGCATAGAGAAGGTAGCGTAGACTAGTCGCTACTAATCTATGGGTTCGCTATCGCTTCTGCAAGTAGGTAGGTGATTTTTGTGAAAAAATAAGTTGGCTACGTAAAACTATGCCAGTTCACTCCCTCATAATCCTGAATCACCCAATCGACGCCCGCATTTCGCAGTACGGTTTCCGACTCAGTTGTGGCCACACCAACCACTTTGGCTCCGGTGGCTTTAGCGGCCCGGATACCCGTGAGGGAGTCCTCGAAAATGACGGCTTCGGCAGGGGTGCTGCCCAGCATGGCAATGGCGTTGAGGTAAATCTCCGGGTCTGGTTTGGGGTGAGTTACCTTGCTTTCATCGAGCAGCACGTCAAAAAAGGGACGCAGATTGAGCGTGTCCATCACAAAGTCGAGGTTTTCGATGGGGGCGGAGGTGCCAACCGCCGTACCGATACCTGCCTGTTTCAATGAGTGTAGAAACGGCACCAGACCCGGCACGGGTACAATGTCGGGCGCGTATAATTCGCGGAAAAGGGCTTCTTTCTCGGCGGCCAACTGCCGGGCATTGCCAGGCATATTTTCGCCAAAGAGGTGTTTCAGAATCTCATCGTTGTGTTTGCCGGATACATGCTGCACAAAAGCAGCGTCGTCGAGGGGTTTGCCGTAGCGGTCAAAATACGCCCGCCAGGCGATGCGATGATGCGGGTTGGTATCCACCAATACCCCATCCATATCGAAAATAAAGACCATGGTTTAAAACAACTTAACAATCCGGCTCAATCCCGCCGACAGCAGCATCATGCCTGCAACTAACAGAATACCCCACTGTAAACCATAGGCATCGGCCACAAAGCCAATGATGGGCGGGCCAGCCAGGAAACCAATGAAACTAAACGTGGCAAAGGTAGCCAAACCAGCCGCCGGGGCAATACCTGGTACGCGCAGTGCGGCTGCATACAAAATGGGTGCCCCCAGCGAACAGCCTGCCCCCAGCAGCGCAAAACCCAGGAGTGCGACGGCAGGGTGGGGGAGCAGCACCATCAAGACCAGACCGATAGCCGCCACCAGCCCACCAATTTGCAGAAACCGCTTAGTGCCTACCTTCGGAATAAGCGCGTCGCCCGTAAATCGGCCTACCGTCATAGTGAGGGAGAAGGCTCCAAACCCCAGCGCGGCTACCTGACTACTGGCACCGAGCGAATCGTGCAGGTAAACGGCACTCCAGTCGAAGGCGCAGCCCTCGCCCATGGCCAGGGCCAGACCAATGAGAATCATCAGCAACAAGTCGAGGTTGGGGCGCACAAATGAAGCCGTGGTTTCGGCAGGTTGCGTAGAGATGCTGGCCAGAATGGGCCGGAGCAGAACGGTCATCAGCAGAATCAGGCCCACCATACCCACCATGTGTATGCCGGGGGGAATGTGGAGTGCAATCACCGTACCTGCAATGGCAGACCCCACCATGCCCCCTACACTCCACATGCCATGACACGAGGCCATAATGGGCGTGCCGGTGGCTTTCTCAATGTCAGTAGCGAGGGTGTTCATGGCTACGTTGATGAGCGCACCGCCCAGTCCCACAATGTATAGGCCAAGAGCCATAATCCAGATATTGGGCGCGCTAACGGGAATAACCATGCCGATACACAGCAGAATAGCGGCCCAGAAACAGGCCCGTGCCTGTCCCAGCCTGGCCACAATATACCCTGTGAGGGGGTTCATGGTGAGCAGTCCGGCAGGCATGGCAAAGAGGGCCATACCCAGTTGGGCATCGGAAAGGGCCAGTTTATCCTTGATATAGGGAATATGCGCCACCCAACTGCCAAAGAGCAGGCTGTCGGAGGCAAAGACTAACCCCACTGCCCGTGCCTGCGCGTTGCCGAAAAAATTTAGCAGGTTCTGCACGAGGGGGTTCAGCGGGCGTGGCTTATTCATCGAGATTGTATTCATGGCACAAAAATAGCCCACCGAAGCGGGCTATTCTGCCAATAGATTGGCAAAAACTGGTGTTGTATTGATTTTTACTCAGGCATTATCTTTCAACTTGCCTTTCATGGCCTTGCGGAGCTTCTGCACCTTGGGCATAGAGACCTGCTGAATATACCCCTGATCGGGGTGCAGTTTCACGTAATTCTGGTGATACACCTCGGCTGGGTAAAACACCTGAAACGGCACTACCTCGGTAACAATGGGGTTGGGATAGTGCTTCGAGGCATTCACGTCTTTTATAACTTGCTCAATCTCCTGCTTCTCGGCGGGGGTGCGGTAAAACGCCACCGACCGGTAGTCACGCCCGGCATCAGGGCCTTGCCGGTTCAGGGTAGTGGGGTCGTGCGAGTTGAAGAACGCTTCGACCAGGTCGTGGTAGCTAATCACTTTGGGGTCGTAATACACCTGTACCGACTCGGCGTGGCCGGTCATATCAGTGCCTACCTGCTCATAAGTGGGGTTTTTGACCGTGCCACCCGAATAGCCCGACACCACATCGCGCACACCCCGGAGTTGGTCGAAGGCTTCTTCCTGTGCCCAGAAGCAGCCCCCGGCAAAGGTAGCTACGGCTTCGCCAGATTTCTGGGTTGGTAACTTAGCGGGGCTATGATCCTGAGCCTCGGTTGGTACACAGCCCGCCAGCAAGAGCAAGCTGAGCCAATATAGTTGGATGCGTTTCATTGACAGATTTGGTTGTTAGGGTATAAACGTATTTCCTTCGCTCTCGGTTTCGTTGCCAAACCGAGAGTAGAGTACCTGGTACTAAATCTCAACCGCTTACTGCTTCAGCCCCAGCTCAATGAGCCGCTCGTTCAGGAATTCGCCGGCGGTCATGTCCACGTAGAGTTTAGGCTCGTCGCGGCTAATGCAGCTTTCCAGACTGCTGAGGTTCATGTCGGCGCGGGGATGCATGAAAAACGGGATGGAGTACCGCGACTGCCCCATTTTCTGGCGGGGTGGGTTTACTACCCGATGAATGGTCGATTTGAGTTTGTGGTTGGTCAGTCGGTCGAGCATATCGCCTACGTTCACCACAATCTGGTCGGGGAGGGCGGTAATGGCAATCCACTGCCCATCGCGCCGGAGCACTTCCAGGCCATCGGCAGAGGCTCCCATCAGCAGCGTAATCAGGTTAATGTCGCCGTGAGCGGCTGCCCGCACGGCCCCATCGGGGGTGGTGGTAGGGTCGAGGGGGAAATAGTGCAAGGCCCGCAAAATACTGTCGCCGTTGGCTACTTTGTTCTCAAAATAATCTTCGGGAAGTTCAAGATAAAGGGCAATGGCCCGCAGCAGCGTACGGCCCGTTTGTTCCAGAATCCGGTAGGTCTGCACGGTATAGTCGCCAAACTCAGGAAACTCGTCGGGCAGCACAT
>JBBQUC010000250.1:0-6410 GCA_038212815.1 Cytophagales bacterium | reverse complement strand
TAGAGATGCTCGTCACGTATTCACTCATCCCCTCTTCGGCCCCGTCGATGATGGGCTGCGACTGTACTTTTATGTCTTCGATGGTGCCCAGCGGGGTAACAATAAAGCGCACCACAATGGGGCCGCTTTTGTAGTGCATTTTTCGCAACGATTTTGGGTACCTCAGGTGCTTGGCAATGAACTCATTCATGGCCTGTTGACCGTCGGGAAACTGAGGTAACCGCTCGGCTTTAGTCCATACTTTGCGGCCATGCTGGTCAACGACAACGGGTTGGGCCTCGCTTCGAAGCCCGCCAATGAGCAGCAGGCTGCCTATCAGAAGAAGGGATACAACGTTCATGGGGTTTAGGCATTTATAACCGAGGGCTGATTAAAAGATTGGGCTACCGCTGAGAGTTCGGGGAGGAGGTCGGGGTTTTGTTCGATGCCGTTACCCACCACAATCAGGTCGGCACCAGCCCGGAACGCATCGTACGCTTTTTCGGCGGAGTTGATCCCACCTCCCACTACCAGCGGCACCGATACCGTTTCGCGGACGGCAGCAATGAGGGCGGGCGGCACGGGCCGTCTGGCACCGCTACCCGCATCGAGGTAGATGAGCTTCAGGCCGAGCATCTCGCCTGCCAGGGCCGTGCAGGCCGCTACACCGGGTTTATCGTAGGGCAGGGGTGTCGTTCCGCTAATATAGGATACCGTGGTTTGGGTGCCACTATCGACCAGCATATACCCCGTTGGCAGAATTTCGAGGCCGCTTTGTTTCAGTAACGGAGCCGCCACTACGTGTTGACCAATCAGAAAATCAGGATTGCGCCCCGAAATAAGCGAGAGCAACAGAATGGCATCGGCGGTGGGTTCGATATGGAGGGGGTTGCCCGGAAACAGCACAACGGGTGTTTGGGTATGCTGCCGGATGAGGGCAATAATGTCGGGCTGGGTGTAGTGCGTCACTAAGCTGCCGCCCACAAAAAAGAAATCGACCGGGTAGCGGTTGGTGCGGTGGAGCAGACTAATAAGACTATTCTGCTCCACCTTATCAGGGTCGAGCAGAACAGCAATGGCTTTTTTACCCGTTTGGTTATGGGTTTGTATCGTAGCTAACAGGCTGGGTGGGCGCGTACGCGTGGAACTGCGCTTCAGTGGGTTTCGCTGCGGGGTTGATGGCATTATTCTGAGTGATACGGGTCAAGAGACCGGAAAGCTGTTCGCGGGCCAGGTTGGTTAATATTGTCGTCACCAGACCAGCAATGATCCCACTTTTCGCTCCCGATTTCTGCGATTCTTTAGTTATTTTCTTAGCCGTTACAGGTGATGCAACCGCTAGCGGCCGATCATCGTCCTCGTCGTAATCGGTATCGTATTCTTCCTCCTTATCATCGTCATCGCGTTCCCCGTATTTCTCGGCGTAGCGGTATTCGGGCGATTTGGGAATAATAGCGTTGGCCACGATAAATACGCCCAGGGCTACCCCAGCTACCAGAGCCGCTGTTTTGCCCAGGTCCTGAGCCTCATTTTTCATGGACTTCACTTCCGTCTCGATAGACGACTTAAACCGCTCGGTGGCTTCCATCAACTGGGCGCGCCGGGCAGTGGTATCGGCAAAGGGTACGTCTGGGTCTTCCATTGGTTTCAAAGGTCTAAAGTAGTGAAAATTTAGTTGAGTTGGCCGCAAACGCGGGATTTAATCCATCTTCCGGCTGCTTTCGTTGAGGGTAGCGGTGGTCTGTGCCATCAAATCGCGCACAGCCTGCGATTTTTCTTCGGCTTTTTTGGCTTTATTGCTTTTCATGGCATTGTACGCCATATGCCGAATCCAGGTCTGCATACCCGCTTTGGCAAACATCCAGACCAGGGTGAGGGTCAGGAAAAACCCGGCTACAATCAGAAAGCCCAGATACTGACTGTCCAGCACCTCGTTGAGGTAAGCTGCCAGCAGGGCCAGCAGAAAAATAAGGGTGATGGTACTCAGAAATCCCAAAACAATGGCATGTACGGCAGCCACAACCCCTTCTTCGACTTTCCCCCGCGTTTCGAGCGTGAATAGTTCGATTCGAGCCTCCAGGTACCTGAAAATATTCTCGCGTATTTCGTCTAAGCGTTCTAACATGGTTGTAAGGCTGACTTAACTGTACACGATGAAAGACTAAAAACCGGCCGTTTTGTTCAGGAAAATGAGAATGTGGTGGTTAAAACAGCTTCCACTGACTGACCTGCTCAAAAAAGTGGGGGATAACGGCGGGATATACCACCGCCATGAACAAAATGCCGAACAGGGCACCGTAGAGGTGGGCATCGTGGTTGATGGTGCCGCGATTCTGCCGCGACTCGTAGAATGAATAGCCAATGTAGAGTATCCCGAAAATAAACCCCGGAAACCCAATGATACCGTAGAGATAAACCTTGTTCAGCGGAAAGAACAGGATGGCCCCAAAAATAATGGACGACACACCCCCCGAAGCCCCCAATGAGTTGTAATTCTTGTCGTTGCGGTGCCGGATTAGGGTGGGAATATCGGAGATGACGATGGCCAGCAGGTAGAAAATAACCAGATAAATCTCGCCACTCGCCCCAAACAGCAAGGCAAAAATCTGCTCGATCTGACTGCCGAACAGGTACAGGCTGAACATATTAAAAAATAGATGCCCAAAATCGGCGTGCAGAAACCCTGACGTGAGCAGCCGGTAATACTGATTTTTGTGGACAACATCATACGGGTTCAGCACCCAGCTATCCATCAGCGACGGGCTGCGCCAGGCCCACACACTTACGCCAACGGTAATCAGAATCAGGACAAGGGTAATGTTCATAAGGAATTAGCTTTCTCGTTCAACAAGTTGCCGGGCAAAGTCCAGCAGGAGGGTTTTGCGGTGGGGGTCGGCGTTTACCTGCTCCAGGTTGGCAAACCCCCGCGCAAAGTAATCGTTAATCCGGCTCTCGGCCAACTGCCGCAGTCCCAATTGGTCATAAATAGCCGTTACGGCCTGCACTTTCTCGCCCTTATCGAACTCGGTGCGGTTGAGCCAGCCAATCAACTCGTTGCGGAGGGATCCCTCCGCTTTTTCGAGGGCTTCGATGAGCAGAAACGTCTTTTTGTTGGCAATAATATCGCCCCCCACTTGCTTGCCAAACTTGGCCGGGTCGCCATATACATCCAGCAGGTCGTCTTTTAGCTGAAACCCCAGCCCCATGTTAATCCCGCCCTCACGCAGGTGATCGGTACTCGTGGCATCGGCCCCGGCAATAATGCCGCCCAACTCCAGGGCAAACCCCAGCAGCACCGATGTTTTGAGCCGGATCATGGCCACGTACTCGGCCTCGGTCACATCCCAGCGGGTCTCGAAATTCATGTCGAGTTGTTGCCCCTCGCACACCTCGGCTGCGGTGCGGTTAAACCGGCGCAGCACCTGTTTCAGGTAGGGGGTTTCTACATCGAGCAGCAGTTCGTAGGCATTCACCAGCATCACATCGCCCGACAGAATAGCAATGTTGGGGTTCCACTGTTCATGCACGGTGGGTTGCCCCCGGCGCAGTGGTGCCTGATCCATAATATCGTCGTGCATGAGGGTGAAGTTATGAAACACCTCTACGGCCAGAGCGGGCTTGAGAGCGGTTTGCCAGGCATCGGTAAAGAGGTAAGCAGCCAGGAGGGTCATGAGCGGACGCAGCCGTTTGCCGCCGAGGGCCATGATGTAGCGAATCGGGTCGTAGAGTTCGGGCGGGTATTGCCCGTAGTCGGCGCGTTGGAGGGTTTCCTGAAAAGCGGTCGTAAACTGAGCCGGGCTCATTCGTAGTGATTGGGTTTGACCGCCAAAAGTAAGCAAAAAAGAGTCGGCTCTGTGGCCGCTTGCCCGCATATTTCCGAAAGATGCCCCTGGTATATAGACGTATAACGGAGCGTTATGGGGCGTAACCGGTATCCGTTTCTACTACCGAGCCAGTGACCAACAACGTCGGGCTACCGGCTCAATTGTCTGGTTAGCCTACCGCCCAGTAAATTTATTTGCAGAAGCTACCCAGAATATGTACTCTTGTCAGGTAATCGAAGAGGTGTTAAAGCGGGGATTGATAGTAGCTAAAAAAAGCGAGTGTGGAACGATTGCGGACTGATTTTCAGTGGATAGTGTGTCGCGAAGTGGCGTACATATATATGTTGGGTGTTCGTCTAAAATGTGCTTGTTTGCCAGCACTCGGGCACACAGGCAGCGCGTCCCAGAGGTCAGGTTTTTTGTTCGTTCGGCGGGTTACGGTCGACAAGTCGAACGCCCCGTTAGGCAGGTTAAAATTTGTGTAGTAGTAAGGGTAAACGCCCCGTAGTTTGAACATTGGCAGGTTAGAAAGAAAGTGGGTTTCAAGGTGTGCATTTCGACAAGATTTCGCACATATAAAAAAGAGAGGACTGGTATATGAAATGTCAAAGTCGCTACCTATTGCTTATTTTGCTCTTAAGTAGCACCGTTGGGTTTGCCCAGCAAAAAACGGATGAACTCGCTATCCGGGCCGTTTTGGAAGGTCATTCGTTAGCCTGTTTGGATGCAGATGTTGAAAAAGCAGTGAGCTACTATGCTCACTCTCCCTATGTGGCTACAGCTTTTAATGAGCCAGGTTATAAACGGGGCTACGATGCGGTAGCCGCTGATTACCGAAAGGAGTTTGCCAACGGACAGAAAAGCTCGGATAAACGTACCAGCAAGGACTATGGCTACCGAATTGTGGGTAATGTAGCGTTTGTAACCTATATTGAAAACTATACTAAACCAGATGGAACCACCCGCACTTCTCATAAAGCGGGCTATTTAGAGAAAGAAAATGGCCACTGGAAGTTGATAGGTAATTTCTGGATACCTGAGCAGGCCCTTTGAACAGGTAGGTAGATATTTTTACCACTAATTTATTCAGCGAAGTGTGGCCCAAAAGTTCACCGGCATGAGGGTAAAAAAATCTGTACACCAGCAAACAAGGACTCCTGCCAATACGCAAGCATTTTCCGTACTACTGGTTAATTGCTTCTATATCTTTATGTTAAAACGCGATTGAGCCATACCACGATGAAAACCCTCATTTTGATCCTGCCCCTACTGGTAACCTGCTTTCTCGTTTTTAAGCCCGTACCCACCCCTGTTTCAGACAGCATTAACGCCATACCGCTTTGCGGATACAGTACCGATGGGCGCGTCAGTCCAATGGCAAACGGGAAGTTTGTCGGGGTGTTGCCGGGTTGGGGGAACTATTCGTATAAAATTTCTACGAAGGCGGATAGCGCTCAGGTTTATTTCGATCAGGGGCTGACCATGTATTACAGCTACCACATGAAGGAAGCCATGGCATCGTTCAAAGAAGCAGCCCGACTTGACTCCACCTGCGCGATGGCCTGGTGGGGACAAGCCTTGGCGGGTGGGCCTTACTACAATGCAGCCTACACCTACAAGATGCCGCCGACTATGCCCGCCGTACTGACTCGCATGAATGAACTAGCGACCTACGCGAGTCCGAAAGAAAAAAGGTTGATCGAGGTGATGAACACCCGCTACGCGCCCGACCCGACCGATTCGGAACGGGGAAAACTAAATCAGGCGTATGCTTCCGCCACCCGGCAATTGCGCACCGAATTTGACGATCCAGATAGCAAAATGCTTTACGTGGACGCTATCATGCTGATCCACGCCTGGGATTTCTGGAATACGGACGGCACTCCCAAAGCCTGGACGCGGGAGGTAGTGGCCCTCTGCGAAGATGTGCTGAAAACCAACCCCAATCACCCGGCTGCTCTGCATTATCAAATCCACCTGACCGAAGCGTCCCGACATCCGGAGGTGGCCCTGGCCAATGCCGACAAACTCCAGACAGGGCTGCCCGGCGTACCGCATATGGTGCATATGGCAAGCCATGAATACCAGCGTAATGGTCTGTTTGAGCAAGGGGTGATGGTTAATGATAAGGCCGGCAACAATCTGTTAATTTATGATTCCCTGGCCACTAACCTCGGACTGGCCAAACATTCGACCCATTATTTTGCGGTGCAGACCTACTGTGCCCTGAGCGGTGGTATGTACGAAATTGGCCTGCGCGATGCCTTGCGCTGCCGCCAGTCCGTTGAACCAACAGCGGACAATCCCGACGATCAATATCTGTATATGCTGCCGTCGTTGACGCTGGTCAGGCTGGGAAAATGGCAGGAGATTTTAGCCACCGAAAAACCCGACGAGAGCTGGGCCTATGCTACCCTATTGGATCATTTCGCCCGGGGCATGGCGCTGGCAAACACAGGTAAAACCACCGAGGCCCAAGCACAACTTCAATTGCTTCGCAATGAATTGACGAACCCAGTCCTAGCGAAACGACATATTCCGTTCAATGCGCCATTGTCTCCAGGGCAAATTGCAGGGCATATGCTGGACGCGGCCATCCTGTTTGCC
>JBBQUC010000249.1:0-6417 GCA_038212815.1 Cytophagales bacterium | reverse complement strand
TGGATTCAAATACGAGTGGAATGATAGGGAACTGATTCAATTTTCAGGTATAAAAAAGAAACAATATTTTATTTACAATATCTTGAGTAAACTCTTTTATCAGACAGGCTACCATCTATCTGGAACATTGATGGCTGAACCCGACGTAATGCTCACGGCTATCCAAATGCGCCGTCCTGATATTGCTTATTTTACGGATGAGCAGGTTACACAGGGGCGGCAGGGGGAGGATGTTATACCGGCCTTTGTGGTTGAGGTGCTGTCTGAAACGGATCAGGCGTATCGGGTGGAAGAGAAACTGACCGAGTATTTTAAGGCAGGAGTACAGGTGGTCTGGAATATTATTCCTGAGCAGGAAGTGGTGTATGTCTATACGTCCCGCAAACACGTCACCATTTGTCTTGAAGAGGATGTCTGCTCGGCGGCCCCTGTGTTGCCCGATTTTCAGATTAGCGTCAATACGTTGTTCGCCTTCCCAACGGCCTAAGCTATACACTACGCCACCAGGCCGTGCTTCATGGCAAACTTGACCATACCCACTACGCTCTTTACCCCTAACTTCTGCATCAGGTGACGGCGGTGGGTTTCGACCGTGGCGGGGCTGATACAAAGCTGTTCGGCAATACCGGCGGTCGAGTGTTCTTCAGCAATGAGTTTCAGAACATCGATTTCGCGGTCGGTGAGCGCAACGAATGGGTTAACCTCGTCGGAGGGACTGACTGAGAGGCTGGTGAGTCCGTGAATAATCTCCTGACTGAAGTATTTTTTACCGGCCAGCAGCGTTTTTACTGCCTGTTCGAGTTCATCGCGCCCGGTGCGTTTCAGAATGTAGCCAGCCGCACCTGCCTGAACGGCCTCGCGGATGCTCTGCGCGTCTTCGGCCATTGTCAGTAACAGTACCTTCACCAGGGGGTATGAATGCCGGAGTTGCAGACACAAGTCCACCCCCGATACGTGCGGCATATTCAGGTCGCAGACGACTATATCGATGGGGTGCTGCTGTACAAAAGTCAGTACGTCGCGGCTGTCGTTCAGGGTGGCTACCAACTCAATATCCGGGATGCTAGCAGTCAGCAATCGCAGACTATCCAACACAATCTGGTGGTCATCGACAAGCAACAACTGGGCAGGCATAGGCGTAGATGAGATACCTGTTTTGGCTGAATTTCAGCACCAAAGATACGGTATCCGCCCATTTAAGCAACTAAATCGCCCGGTTACTCTACCCCTGGCCGCTGTAAGGCACGGGCGTTTGGATGTGGTAGGCTAATTTTGCCGCACGGTATAATTCTATATGAACCGGTGAGACCATTCCCTTGGTTTTTTCGCCAACAGTTACCCCGCCCGGTTTATTGCCGTATGTTTGCGGTATGGCAAAGACCGTTCAGATTGGCCTGGTGCAGATGAGCTGCACCGCCGACATAGAAGCCAACGTCGAGAAAGCGATTCGGGGTATCCGCGAGGCCGCCCAACAGGGGGCGCAGATTGTCTGTTTGCAGGAGTTGTTCCGGTCGCTGTATTTCTGCGATGTGGAAGACCACCATAACTTCTCCCTCGCCGAACCCATTCCCGGCCCTACCACCGACCGGCTTAGTGCCGTAGCGCGGGAGGAAGGTGTGGTTATTGTAGCCTCGCTGTTCGAGAAACGGGCGCAGGGGCTGTACCACAACACCACTGCCGTACTCGATGCCGATGGCACCTACCTCGGCAAGTACCGCAAAATGCACATCCCCGACGATCCGGGCTATTACGAAAAGTTTTATTTCACCCCCGGCGATGCCCCTGCCCCTGGCGATGCGCCCGGAGAAACGGGCTACCGGGTATTCGATACCAGGTTTGCCCGGATTGGCGTGCTCATCTGCTGGGATCAGTGGTATCCCGAAGCGGCCCGGATTACGGCCCTAATGGGAGCCGAGGTGCTGTTTTACCCCACCGCTATTGGCTGGGACACCGCTGAACCCGACCCCAAACAGAACGAGGAACAATATAATGCCTGGCAAACCATTCAGCGCAGCCACGCCATTGCCAACGGAATCCACGTCGTATCAGTCAACCGGGTGGGCGACGAGAATGGGCAGCGGTTCTGGGGCGGGTCGTTTGTGGCTAACCCCTTCGGGTCGCTGCTGTACCTGGCCCCGCACGATGCCGAGGTAACCCACGTGCAGGAGATCGACCTGGCCCAGTCCGAGAAATACCGCACCACCTGGCCCTACCTCCGCGACCGCAGGGTGGACTCGTACGCACCCATCACAAAACGGTATATTGATTAATCCTGGATGAAACATCTCCTTCACATACTGCTGATGCTGGGTGGCACCGTGGTCGATTGCAGTCGCCAGTCCAACCGCCCCGCTGCCAGTCAGCCGCCGGTTCGTCAGTCAGCCAAACCAGCGGCTACAGCCCGAATACAGGCAACGGGCGCGTTAGAACCGACTCCCCGCGCCCGGTTCACCCCCACCACCCGCAAAGGGTACTGGAACATCGACGTGGTGGACGATTTTACCCTGCCCGCTACTAAATCCATTACGTTTTGCGGAGCCGGCCGGAATCTGCACGTCGGGCGCGACCGGGGCAAACTGTTCCGGCGTGGGTTCTCGGCTATCGAACAGTCGCGGATGGTCAACGACGAGCGGTGGATCGACGGCTACCCGCCCAACGGCTGGCACAGCCAACTCACGGTTCAGCAGCGCACGCTGGTGGTGTGGGGGCAATATTTCGGCGATGATCCATTCTCGCTCGCCTGGGCCAGAAACGGCGACATGGCCCCGATGACCTGGTATAAACGCCCAACCAACGACCCCGCCCAGCGCAACTCAGTGTTTCAGGCCGCCTACGAACTGGCTGGCGGCTGTGTGGGCTTCGGCGACTGCCCGCCTAATGCCTTACGAAGCACGTATGGACGAATTATTGTGGATGTAGAGAACGATGCGAATCTGGCCAACCGGCAGGAACACGCCAACCTCACCACGCTTATTCTGCAAACGATAAAAGAAGGCGCAGACCCCCGCACGCAGGTGGGAGCTATCTGGCCGGTTGCCCACAACAGTTTTGGCTACTCCCGCACGTCCGACTACCGGGGTGGCACGGAGTGGCTCTGGAACATGCCCGCCCGGCACACCAACAACTCGCGGCAACGGGGTATGCCCGATGCCCTCGTGGGGAAGTCGTTCAGCGATATTATCGATTTTCAGATGCCCGGCACCTACTACGTGTATCCCGATTTTGATTATGCTACCGGGCATTCGGGCGATGGCGACCGGCATTGGCTGGCCGCCCTGCTGGGCGAGCAGGAGGTAAACGCCCGGCTGTCGCCCAAAAAGCGGATTGCCTGGCAGTGGCTGTTCAATACCCAAAGTAGTGCTTTTCCGAACAGCAGTAAGGCCGAACACCCCGCTCCGCCCGCCATTGCCGAGGGGATGGGCATTTTTTACTGGTTCACCGGAGCGGCAGGGAGCATCTTCTTCGACGACATCCGCGACCTGCAACCCGACCAGCCATCGCCCAGCGACCCAAACCTGCGGGGTCTGGGCAACGACCGCCACTACGCCTGCTACGAGCACTATCTGCATGGCCTCTGGCGGCTCTTCAAGCATCATGGCGACCTCTTTACCGGGCAGGAAAAATACCTGAACGAGCAGACAGAGTGTTCATTCGATGGTGGGCAGACCTGGGTACGCTACAACGCCAACCAGCTCAAAACCCGCAACCTCCCCTTTGTGCGGGCCATTGTCAACGGCGATCAGATTCTGGTAGCCGCTACTCAGGCGTATGCTAAACCCGGCCAAACAGCCACCGTAAAAATGCGCTATACCGCCGACGGGTATAATTTTGTGGCGGATATTGAACTTCGGGGCGACGAAATATACCTGGGTCGAGCCACAATGGGACACTGAGCCGTTTTTTGTAGTTTTGCTAAACTCTTTTTGAATCATGCATCCAGTTGTTCAACAAATTGCTACTGAGTACAAAGCGGCTTTACAGGCATTATATGGAGATGAATTAGCCGGATTAATTCTTTTTGGCTCTTTTGCTCGTGGTGACTTTCATGAAGAATCAGACATTGATTTTGCCCTTGTGCTTAAAGGGCCTAACTGCCGGGCAGCCCCGGAGATTTTCAGAACATCGGCTATTAGTACTGAATTGAGCTTGAAATATGGGTTAATGGTGTCCACATTTCCGATTACTGTTGACAAACTCAATCATTCCATTCAGGGTGTTTTTCGGGAAATCCGCAACGAAGGGATTTCAATATGAATTCGTCTGCTGAAATAGTTAAAGCACTCGGACGCGCAGAAGATGCACTCGAAAATACAGCACACAGTTTAACAGGAGGCTTCACGCTGGGAGCTGTCAACCGGGCCTATTACGCCATGTTTTATTGCATGACTGCTTTGCTGCTTTCTGAAAATGTTCAGGCAAAAACGCATCAAGGTGTCCGGGCAAAATTTGGTGAAGTATTCATCAAAACGTCTCTTCTTCCCCGTATTTTGGCCAATTACGTGCGGGATGCTTTCGACGTTCGACAAGATGCAGACTATGATTTAGATGCAGACATTACGGAAGATGAAGCCCAAATTTTAGTTGGGAATGCCCAGATTTTTTATCAGTACGCCAAAAATTACCTGAATCAATCAGCTAACTTGAGCTAGTAGCAAACAATCAACCCGGTTTTAGTGCTGTTGTCAAGCCCCGCAACCGTTGGGCCAAATCGCTTTTTTGGGTATCTTGCCGCCGTTGTAGTATTGCCCCGTCAAGTAGCTAACCAACGCAATGGCCGATCAGGAACCCAATTTAGGACGCAAGATTCTTAGTTTCTTCGTCAAAGAAAACCCGAACGAACCGCCCCTGGCGGTGATCCCGCCCGCCGGACCTGCCAGGGGCGTACCCGGTGCAACGGCTATGCCGCCCCCCCCGGTAGCCAGTTCGGGTTCAGTCAGCCCCGGCACAGTCGATACCAAGTTTGTCGATCACTTTGCGCAGGTGCTCGAAAAAGCCAATCAGCCCGGCCCCGATTACTTTGAGTTTCGGGAAACCCTGCGGAATTTGGCCGGTTTAGGGTTGGACGAAACGAAGCAATACCAGGCTGCCTGGGCCAGTTTCCGCGCCCTGGCGGGTGGCACCGATGCCTCGGTGTTAACCAATACGGCTAATCAATACTTAACACTGTTAAATGCTGACCATGAAGCCTTTCAAAAAAGCGTAACCGATGCCTTAGCCGAGCGGGTAGGTGGATTACAGAGTGAGCAAAAGCAACTCACCACCGAGAACGAATCGTTAACCAAACAGATTGCTGAACTGCAACAGCGAATACAAACCAACAGCGACCGCCTAGCTAAAATTGGGGGCGAAATTGACGAGCAAAGCCAGAAAATTACCCAGAATCGCAATAATTTCGAGACAACCTACACACACTTTACCGAACAGATCAAAGCCGACATCTCTAAAATTCAAACCTATCTTTTACTAAAGCGGTGAAGGAGCGAAAGACAGTCCGTCTTCACCCTTTCACCCCTCCTAACACATGGCAACTCCTGACTTCTCACAAATTGGTGGCGGCACGCCTGCCGACGCTGACAAACGCTCTTTTTGGAGCCGCCCCGAAGGTATTCTAGGGGTATTGGTACTGCTTGGCCTGGGCGCAATCGGACTGGTGTATTTTAACCAGATTCTGGAGTTCCTGATTCGGGCTGCGGAAAATACGCTTTATCTGGCGGGCCTACTGGTGGCCCTGGGGGTATTGATTTTTCTATTCACGAGCCGCGATGTACGTACCGCTGTATTTTTCCTCTACAAAACCCTGATGCGCAAAATTACCGGCGTGGTTATCCAACTCGATCCCATCGCCATCATGAAGATTTACATCCAGGACTTACGCGAAAAACGGCAGAAAATGCAGGGTCAGATCGATACCCTGGCTGGGCAGTTAGTGAAACTGAACAAGAAAATTGGCGAGAACAACGAAACCATCAAGCAGAAATTTGCCGAAGCCAACAAAGCCAATACCATTACCGACCGCCCCGGTATGCGCGAAGCCGCTCAACTGGCCACGATGGAAGGCGCGGGCTTACAGGAAATGAACGAGAAGCTACTGCCCCTGCAACGCAACATGAAACTGGTGCTGGAGTTCATGGAGAAAGTGAATAAAAGTGCCGAGTATATTATCAAGGAAACGGAGATCAAAGTCAAATTAAAAGAGACCGAATATCAGATTGTTAAGGAAAGCTCCAACGCTCTTCGCACAGCCATCAGCATCTTTAAAGGCGATCCCGATAAGAAGTTTTACTTCGATGAGAGCATGGAATATATCCAGGATGATATGAGCAAAAAACTCGGTGAGATGAAACGGGCTATGGACTTCTCGATGGATTTCATCAACTCGGTCGACATTCAGAATGGTATTCTATCCGACAAAGGGCA
>JBBQUC010000248.1:0-6425 GCA_038212815.1 Cytophagales bacterium | reverse complement strand
CCCATTCGGGCCGTTATTGATTCCGAAGTGAATACCGCCGAGAGGCCAGTTATTCTCCTGGGTAAACAGGGGGGTGTGCGTACGCTGAAACAGCAGTTCTGAGGCTGCTCCCGGATCGGCTGCGGCACTCTTGCCACCCATCGACAGGGCGATGTAGTTGTTCTTGCCCTCTTCGGCAGATACAGGGGCGGCCAGGCTTAGCTTATATCCTTTGCTAACACCTGCATCCAGTGCGGCTTTAGCAGCGGCTGTAGCCGCCTGCCACCGGGCAGCCCGGTCGCCACCAGTATAAGCAATCAAATCCATGTTGGCATACGAACCGAGGGTTGACGATTTAGCTTTTAAGGCTGTGGCATCGTGCAGGTCGCTAGCCGCATAGAGCAACACCCGCGCTTTAAGCGCCAGTGCGGCCAGTTTGCTGGCCCGGCCATCTTCCGCCGTTTTACCATCGAGCAATTGAATCGCCTTATCCAAATCAGCAACGATGAATTTCACGCAATCATCGTACGAACTCCGCGCCACAGTGTAGTCTTCGTTCAGGCCATAAGGCTTGCTGATAAGGGGTACACCACCATAAAACCGGAGTAACTGCTGGTAGTAATAAGCCCGTAAAAAATACGTTTCGCCTGTCAACCGTTCTTTCAACACTTTGTTGTCAAACGCAGCAGTTGGCAATCTGTCCAGGGCTACGTTAGCCTGACGAATAGCCAAATACATGTTTCCCCACTCATACGTTGGGCTTACCCAGGCCAGGTTACCGGGAGCTTCAGTCCCCTCGGTGAAGGTGTTGATGTTCCGCCCGGCATGGGTAAACATTGCTTCATCGGTATAGGAAGCCAGGCTTTGCTCTTCAAAACCGCCGTATCCCAGAAATGAATAGACGTTGAAAATAAACGCCTGCGCCAGCGCACCATCTGACCAGGTAGCCTCACTCGATATTTTGTCGAGGGGCTGGGTATTCAGGAACTCTTTGTTACAAGAGAGGGCAAAAATCAGGGTTAACCCCAGTACTAAAGAGGATAACCGTGATGGCATTTTTAGTTTTTTCATGATTGTTGTTTAGTTAGAAACTCACTGTTAAACCCGTATTGATAACCCGCGATTGTGGGTAGTATTGACCACTCTGATTGGTTGACTCCGGGTCATACACTTTCAGTTTGTCGAGTGTGAACACGTTTAAGCCATTTACAAAGATACGGGCAGTGCCTAAGCCAATCCGGTTAACGATAGCAGCGGGCAGGGTGTAACCCAACTCGATGTTTTTCAGACGGATATAATCTTTGCTGAACAGGAAAAACGTATTGTTACCGAAGTTGCCTCCCGTAAAGTAAGTATCGCCCCGGCTAGCCAGGCGTGGATACTCGCTGCTTGGGTTGTCGATAGACCAGCGGTGATCGTAGCTGTATTTGAGGAAGTTGCCAATATCGCCCGACTCCGTTCTGACAAAGATAGCGGCCCCGGTTGCACCCTGGAACAACATGCTGAAATCGAAGTTCTTGTACCGAACATCTACCGTAGCCCCAAAATTGAACTTCGGCGTAATGCTCTTGTCAGACCGTACGGCATCGTCGGCAGTGATTTTGCCATCGCCGTTGGTGTCATCAATTTTCAGGTCGCCGGGAATCAGTTTGCCCGTTACGCCACTGTAGTCGATTTTGTTCTCGGTAATGGCGGCCTGATCTTTAAACGCACCAATGGCATTATACACTAGGTAGGCACCGATAGGCTTGCCCTCCTGACGTTGATAGTCAGGTGCGCCGGGCACTTCGTCCATAAATACCACTTTGTTTCGGGCATAGCCTCCGTTTACGCCAGCCCGTACCTGCAAGGCAGAGGTTGTTTTGACGTTGTACATCAGGCTAAACTCAAAACCCCGGTTATCGACCTTACCCGCATTGACGGGGGGCAGCAGGGTGCTGATACCCGACGAAGCGGGGGTAGAACCCGTTTTCTGGATCAAAATCTGATCGCGTCGGTTCACAAAATACTCCAGCGTCAAATCCAACTTATTGTTGAAGAGCGTAGCATCCATACCGATGTTATAGTTGTTCGCCCGCTCCCAGGTAAAGCTGTTATTTGCCAGAACGGTCTCGCGCAGGGTGGTGGCTACGTTGCCATTGATGGGGTACTGACCAAAACCATAGGTGGACAGGTAGGCGTATTCCTGCAACTGTCCGTTATAATATACCTGGTCGTTACCCAATTGGCCATAGGAGGCCCGCAATTTCAGGTAATCGACACCCGGTACTTTGAAGAACGATTCGTTGCTGATGTTCCAGCCCAGTAACAGACCGGGGAAGAAACCAAAACGCTTCGACTCTGGAAAGATGTAGGAACCGTCGTACCGCCAGATAAACTCAGCCAGATACTTCTGCTTAAATGCATACTGTGCCCGCCCGTAGTAGCCTAACCGTGCCCGGTTGTACGCACTCCCATCGGTACTTTGCTGCAACGACCCACCCGCAAAGAGTTGGTCAATTGCCGGCGAGATGTAGTTCCGGCGGAAGGCCTGAAAGTTATCACCGCTGAAGGTCTCTTTAGTAACGCCCGCCAATACATTCAGCTGATGATCGCCCGCGAAAGTATGGTCGTAGTTTAACAGAGCCGTCATATTGGTATTTAGTACCGACGAGAACGATTGGGTCAGGCGAGGGTCTTTAAAATTAGAACGGATGGCCCCTTCGAGTTTAGGTGTTACCCCATCGGCTTCGAAAGTCTTCTTATCCCAATAGTATAGGCTCCAGGGGGTTTGCCAGGTCTTAGCTGTCCTGGTACTTTTATCAATAGCCCCTGACAGGGTCAGTTTCAGACCTTTCACCCAGGGGTTCGTAATTTCAACCCCGCCATTTGCCTGCACATAATCGGCAGGATTGTCGTAATAGCCCGTGGCATTGGTTGTAATGACGTAAGGGTTCTGCCCATTTTCAATATCGGGGCCGGGCTTTCCATTCGGCCAAACCTCAGGCTCACCCGGACGACCCCGCATCAGCATCCGAAAAATAGCCCCTGCGCTTTCAGTTGGCGACCGACGCTGCTCGCGCCGAACCAGGATACCCAGATTAGCCTTGACATAGTTATTGACTTTGGCATCGAGGTTCGTTCTGAAGTTATACTGGCTGAAGTTCGATGCCGAATTTTTATAAATGGCATCCTGATAGACATACCCTAATGAAGCCATGTAGCGGATAGCCTCGGTGCCACCCGATATTTGCAGGTTGTGGCGGGTTTGGGGTGCCCAGGTTTTAAACGCATCACCAAACCAGTCGGTGTTGGGGTAACCCCAGGGATCAGACCCATTCGCAAATTTCTTTACGGCATCGGGGCTGTAGTTTGCACTTAGGGCACTCACGCCCGGCGTTGGCGAAGCATACGAACCCGTTGACCGGATGGCACTCGATGCGGCCCCCCACTCATTAACCGGAATTGTCTTATAAATCGGCAATTCGTTCATGATGTTGGCATACTCCGTCGAATTCGACATTTGCGGTACGCGGGTTGGTTGCGACATACCAAAGTTGAAATCGTAGGTGATGATAGGCTTGCCTGTCTTACCGCGCTTAGTGGTTACCAGAATGGCTCCGTTAGCCGCCCGTGCGCCGTAGATAGCAGCCGAGGCATCTTTCAGTACTGAGATCGACTCGATGTCGCGGGGCGATAACCGGCCCAGTCCGCCATCGCGGTCAGGAATACCGTCGATAACGATAAGTGGGCTGCTATTACCTAAGGTGTTTGTGCCCCGGATGCTAATGTTAGCTCCATCATAACCTGGCTCCCCACTGTTGTTGATGACCACCAGACCCGGTAGCCGCCCTGCCAGTGAGTTGCCCAAATCGACCGAAGGCGATTTAATCAGCCTGTCGCCCTGAACGGCTACAACGGCTCCTGTTACGGTTGCTTTCTTCTGCGTGCCATACCCTACAACCACTAATTCGTTGAGGGTAGCGGTGCCGGGCTGTAGCGAGATATTTACCGAGGTTTTGTTCCCAACAATTACCTCCTGCGCTAAATACCCCACAAACGAAAATACCAGTACTGGATTTACTCCCTTTGCATTGATGGTAAACTGACCATTGCCATCTGTCGTTGTTCCATTGGTCGATCCTTTTTCAACAACGCTCACACCCGGCAAACCGCTTCCTGCTTCGTCTGTTACCTTTCCTTTTACGGTTATATCCAGCGGATCGGCCTGTAGCCGGAAAGTGGTCAACAGCACAAGGAGTAGTAGCGTTAATCTGGGTAACAGGCGGTTACCCAAGTTTAAAAAAGATCCCCCAGGATCATGGGTCTGATGTAAAATTTTCATAAATGTACCAGGGTTTAATTGTTAAGTGAGTAAGTCAACAGGGAGGAATATGGACCACTTGAACACTGAACTGAAGCAAAAGCGAGGAAAATGAAGTATGATTACATCCGAAAAGTGGCTTCCTTTTTTAGCTTGGGGTCAGTAGCGGGTTTAAATCCTAAAAACTACCGTTAAAAGTACGCAAACTTTGCTTTATACCATTGCGTATAGTCTCCGTATAATAAAAAATAATAGATTTCCGTTACAAACTGCCCCTGGTAACCGTGCAGACCAGGCCAAAAAAACCTTTGCCCCTGTTCACCGGTTATCTCTCCATAAATTAACAAGACTAGTTACGTTATGGAAAGCTCAGCCCTTAGTGATGGCGCACAACAAGCCAATATAGTGTCGAATGAAAATGCCGAAGCCATGTTCGGGGCCGATCAGGCCGAAACGAACATGATAAAACTGGTGGACGGTAAACTGGTGCCGATTGGCGATACCCATGATGATGTAATGGACGAACAACTCCGCAATCGCTACAGCAGCGACGAAGAGCGGAGTTTGCAGGGCGACCAGCAACGGAGCAAAACCTACGAAAACTCTGATGCCGCACTGCGGGCAGGGAATGGTATAACCGCCGAAGATATGCCCGACGATGAGACGGCTACTACCCTGACCCTTAGTTTTACGATACCCACAGGCATGATGCCCACTACCCCCGGTATTCCTGATCCAACCACACCTTATCCGGGTACACCCATGCCTACTCAACCAGGCGTACCCTCGCCTGTGCCAGAAATACCTACACTGCCCGGCACCCCGCAGCCTGCCATCCCCGAAATTCAGGAGCCTGACCAGCCAAACCGCAGTCATGAAATAAATTCGCATAGCAGCAGCCTTCCCGGATTAATCACCTTTACTTCCTCCTACGACGGTATGAACCTGCCCACCGATGCAACTACGCAAGCTCGCGATACGGTCGAACCCGGCGAAGCCGTGCCGGGCAATCAATACGAAGGCATGTCTGCTGGTATAGACGATACTGATGGGATGACCGAAAAACCGGACACTGGCAAATCGGCCCGGCCTTACGACATTGATGCACAGGATACGCATTCTTTCCAATCGGGCGAGATGCCGCAGGAAACGGCTCAGATGATGAGTCAACCCCGCGAACAACTCGACGAAAGTGCGTCGAAGAAAGCAGACATGGCTGAAAATGAATCGGCAGACCCGTCGGAGGTCAAATCGACTGAAGGTCTGGATCGGCATTATAACGATCCCGGCACGGCCCCGGTGATCTGAAATAGGAGCTTTACAATCAGCACTAAATGAGCCGAACCGGAATAACGGTTCGGCTTTATTGGTAAAAGTAGAGATAGGTCTGTGTATTCTTTTGACCCTAAAAACTAACATAAACTTATGAAACCTACCCTTATCCTGTTGTTGCTGCTGAGCTTAACAGCCGCCACCGGCCCCGGCAAAAAGCCCGGTAAATGGACTACGCTGTTCGACGGAAAAAATCTGAAAGGCTGGCACACTTACCTGAAAACCAGCACCGAAGGCTGGGTTATCGAAGATGGTGCCGTAACCCCCAGCAATGCCCACGGCGATCTGGTGACTGATAAAGAATATCAGAATTTCGACCTGGAGTTTGAGTTTAAAGTACCCTCGCAGGGAAATGGAGGGGTTATTTATAAAATTACCGAATCGCCGACCATTAAAGAGACCTACATGTCGGGGCCGGAGTATCAGGTACTGGACGACAAAGGCTATGAGTGGAAAGATGGGCAGGGGAACCGCCTGAAACTGAAAGATTCGCAGATGACAGCCGCTGCCTACGATATTGTTCCTCCGGCTGATTTATCGGTGGTGAAACCTACGGGCGAGTGGAATAAAGGCCGCATTGTCGTACAAAACGAGCATGTAACCCACTACCTGAACGGGCGTAAAATTGTGGAGTATGAGTACGGCTCTGAGGCCTGGAAAAAATTAGTGGCTGCCAGTAAGTTTGCTACCGCGCCCTACGCTACCGCCCATGCCAAAGGGAAAATATCCTTGCAGGGCCACGGCAACGATAAGGTCTATTACCGTAACGTTCGGATTCAGGAAGGAGCCATGTAAACACTCTTTCTGGTTG
>JBBQUC010000247.1:0-6432 GCA_038212815.1 Cytophagales bacterium | reverse complement strand
TTGAATCGTAGGTGTCAGGACGAATCATCAAAGTTCTGGTTGAAAACGCCACCCCCGTCGAATATGATCAGCCGTTGTTTTTAGTAGAACCTATTTAAAGAGTGAAAGAGCGAAAGAGTGATTCGTACGTCGCCTTTCTTTCGCTCTTTCACTCTTTCACTCTTTATGTTCAAGAAAATCTTAATCGCTAACCGGGGCGAGATTGCGTTGCGGATTATTCGTACCTGCCGCGAAATGGGTATCCGCACGGTGGCCGTCTATTCTACCGCCGACCGGGATAGTTTGCACGTGAAATTTGCCGACGAGGCCGTGTGCATTGGCCCTCCCTCCAGCAAACTCTCGTACCTGAATATACCGAACATTATCTCGGCTGCCGAAATTACCAACGCCGATGCCATTCATCCCGGCTACGGATTTTTGTCAGAAAACGCTGATTTCTCTCAAATTTGTGCCGACTACGGGATTAAGTTCATTGGGGCCACCGCCGAGCAGATCAACGGCATGGGCGACAAAGCCACGGCTAAAGCTACCATGAGAGCTGCCGGGGTTCCCGTCATTCCCGGCTCTGATGGCCTTCTCGACTCTATAGAGCAGGGCAAAGAGCTGGCCAAAGACATGGGCTACCCGGTTATTGTGAAAGCTACTGCCGGGGGCGGAGGGCGCGGGATGCGGATTATCAAGGCCGAAGCCGATTTTGAGAAAGCCTGGAACGATGCCCGGCAGGAAGCCGGTGCTGCCTTTGGCAATGACGGGCTATACCTCGAAAAATTTGTGGAAGAACCCCGCCATATCGAAATCCAGATTGTTGGCGATCAGTATGGCAAAGTATGTCACCTCTCGGAGCGCGATTGCTCCATTCAGCGTCGGCATCAGAAACTGGTCGAAGAAACACCATCGCCGATTGTCTCCGACGAACTGCGGGAACGCATGGGCGCGGCAGCCATCAAAGGGGCGCAGGCCATTGGCTACGAGGGTGCTGGTACGGTTGAGTTTCTGGTGGATAAGCACGGAGCCTTTTTCTTTATGGAAATGAACACCCGGATTCAGGTAGAACATCCCATTACTGAAGAAGTAACGGATTATGACTTGATAAAGGAGCAGATTAAAGTAGCCGCTGGCATCGCCATTTCGGGCCGGAATTATACGCCCAAGCTTTTTGCGATGGAGTGCCGGATCAATGCCGAAGACCCCGCCCACGGGTTCCGCCCTTCACCGGGCTGCATCACTAACCTGCACGTGCCGGGTGGTCACGGGGTTCGGGTAGATAGCCATGTCTATGCAGGCTACACCATTCCGCCTAATTACGACTCCATGATTGCCAAGTTGATTGTATCCGGGCAGTCGCGCGAGGAGGTAATTACCCGCATGAAACGAGCCTTGCAGGAGTTTGTAATCGAGGGAATTAAAACCACCATTCCCTATCATATCAAACTGATGGACGATCCGGCTTTCCGCTCCGGTCAGTTTACCACGGCATTTTTAGATACGTTCGATTTCTCTTCGCTAAAGGGCTAGTGAACCTGCGGTTATCAGTAGCTAACCGTTTACTAAATCTGCATGAAGCGCGTACAGATTTGGCCCGTGGTTTGCAGTTTAGGTGGTACAGTAAACTACTCAGCATCATGCAAACTACATTTGAGGTAAATACGAATGAACTGAACGATCAGTTCTTCGAGCGGTTCCGATACTTTTTTGCCGGTCGGAAAGTGCGGATAATTGTTGAAGAAACCGCCACAGAACCCCAGCAGGCGGCCTTGCCCGATCAGCGGCAGTGGTTTTCGGAAATGGAAGACCTCCAGAAAGCCTACCCACCCCAGAAGATTCCGCTGGATGTGGAGATCAATAAAATTGCTAATGGCATGTACGGTCGAACCTTTAGCCGATGATTTATTTCTACACTGATGTGTTGCTAAATTACCACGTTGAACAGGAGCCGGCCCAACATGAACAGGCCCGGCACCTGTATCAACGGGCTATCCAGACCGGACAGGCGTTCGTATCGCTATTAACTCTGAATGAACTGGTCTTTATTCTAGCTCGCCTTCAGGTGGAGTGGAATGACATCAGCACCAAAATTGCCAAGTACGAAATGCTGGCACCGGCGGGGTACACCCCAGCCCATTTCCACCGGGCCATGGAGCTAGCCGAACGGGTTGGTTTCGAGTACATTACTGAATGCCTGCACACCGCCATTGCCGAAGCCCATTGCGATCAGCTTTATACCTACAACCGGGGCGTATTCAGCCGGGTACAGAAGCATAGCCCGCTTACCATCAGTATTTTTTGAAGCCTAACCCAAACTCACTAACTCCTTAAGCTGTGCATCGCTGAGGTCACCAAGCCAGGTTTCGCCGGTTTGGACGCTGAGGTCGGCCAGTTCGCGCTTGCTGCGGATCATGGCATCTATCTTCTCCTCCAGTGTGCCCTGATTCATCAGTCGATAAACCAGCACATTTTTGGTTTGGCCAATGCGGAAAGCGCGGTCGGTAGCCTGACTCTCTACAGCAGGGTTCCACCAAAGGTCGTAATGAATCACGTGGTTGGCCTGGATGAGGTTCAGGCCCGTGCCACCTGCTTTCAGAGACAGGATAAACGTGTGGTCGGAGCGGTTATTCTGGAATTGCTCCACCATTCGATCGCGTTCGGGACGGGTGGTACCCCCATGCAGAAACAGCGGCTTGTGGCCCGATGCCTGCTGGATAAACTGGCTTAACAACTCGCCCATCTCGCGGTACTGGGTAAATATCAGCACTTTCTCGTGGCTGACCCAGATGTTGCCAAGCAACTCCAGCAGCAGGGTAGCCTTGCCTGAATGGATTGGGTCGGCGGGGCTGGTGCCCTGCTTAAGATACTGGCGGGGGTGATTGCCAATCTGCTTCAGAGCAGTCATTAGTTTCAGTACCAATCCTTTGCGGGCAATTCCGTCCTCGCTGGCAATGGCCCTGAGGCTCTCCTGCACCACACTCTCGTAAAGGGCTGCCTGCTCTGGAGCCAGGCTGCAAAACTGGTTATTCTCAATTTTATCGGGAAGGTCGCTGATAATGCTGCGATCTGTTTTGACCCGGCGCAGCAGAAATGGACTGGTGACTCGCCGAAATAAATCGAGCCGTTTCTGGTCGCGCTCCTGCTGAATGGGCTTACCAAACTCTTCGTTAAACTTACTCAGCCCACCCAGATACCCCTTATTCACAAAATCCATGATGCTCCAGAATTCCGACAGCCGGTTCTCGACGGGGGTGCCGCTAAGGGCTATCCGAATAGGAGCTTTAAGGGCTTTAACGGCTTTGGTTTGTTCTGTATCGGCATTTTTTATGTTCTGGGCTTCGTCAATAATCACCACGGCCCAGGTTTCTTTCTTGAAAATTGCCTGGTCGCTGCGGACTATGCCATAAGTAGTCAGCAGCAGATCATAGTCGGGGGTAGTTTTGCCGATGCCAGGTAGTTTGCGGGTAGGGCCGTGATAGACCCAGGGTTGGAGATCGGGGGCAAAGCGGGTGATTTCTTTCTGCCAGTTGGTGAGTAGGGTGGTAGGCATAACTACCAGTACTCTATGCTTTTGCAGGCGACCTTCCTGCTTAAATTTAAGCAGCAAAGCTATGACCTGTATGGTTTTACCGAGACCCATGTCGTCGGCCAGAAGGCTACCCATACCCAGGGCGGTATTTTTCAGTAACCAGTCGTAGCCGCGATGCTGGTAAGGGCGAAGGGTAGCGTTGAGGGCATCGGGCAGGGCCTGAGCGGGGCTGTCCACCCATTGCCGCACCAGTTTCCGCACCTCGTCGGAGAGACCCACGCGCCCACCCCGGTACTCTTCGGCCAGGGCCGCTTTCAGCAGGTCGGAGCCGGTTAGTTCGGGTGGGTTTTCGAGTTGTTTGTAGAGCTTGGCTAACTCGGCGGGGTCGAGCAGCACGTACTGGTCTTTTATTTTAACCAGGCCCGTCGAGGTTTTAACCAATTTTTTGAACTCGCTCAGGCTTACCTGCTCATCGCCCAGGGCAATCTGCCAATCGAAGGTGAGCATGTCATCAAGCCGCATAAAGGCGTTGGTAGCCGAAACCTTGGCTTTAAGCCGGGCACCTACCTGTGGGCGTATCCAGTGTTGCAGTGATTTGGGTAGCCACAGAGCAATACCCAGCAACTGCATCTTGGGCAGGGTATCGAGCAGCACCCGCACAAACTGGTCGGGCGAGTAGGTCAGGGCAAGCGGCAGGGATGTCGTACCCGTATCGGTTTTGGTGAGTTTAGCCAAGTCGGGAAAATGGCGCGAGAGTACCAGTAAATCCTGCAACACAGCCATGCGGAGCCGCTCGTATTTCTTTTTGGAAAGCAAATCGGGCAGCGGAATCGGGGCGGCATCGGGGCCTGTAGCTTCGCGGTCGCGGATGCGGATACTCAACTGAAACTCGTTCGTATAAGCATCGTCTTCGACCACCAGAATAGGTACGAACCGCTTGTGGGTCAGAAAAAAATCGTGCAGCCAAAGCTGAATGGCCAGCGGATACGCCTGCCGGCCAAACCCATCGAAGCGGAGAGTTTCTACCCCAAAAAATAGCCTGTCGGCCTCTTCCAGTGGCCAGCGTTCCCAGAGTTCGATGGTGGTCGGCTTAATAATCCGGCGCAAAAACAGGGAGCAAAGCATGAGTACCTGTTGCTCACCCGAAAAAAACAGCGGCTCTTTTTTCCAGCGCAGGGTGAGCAGGGTAGGCGGCAATTGACCGGCCAGTTGACCCACAACCCGTTTTACGATTTCGTTGAGGGTAGCTGGTAGCCACCGCACCCGGTATTGGTCTTCCGCAAGACCCAGAGCTAGTAGTTGGGGTACAATGGCTCCCCGGCGCAGCAACGCCACCGAAAACTGATGCGTCAGGTACAGTCCCCTCACCGAATCACTCATTAGCGGCCAGTCGGCTTCGGTGAGGGTACCTAGCCAGCCTACCAGCGATTTCAGGGTTAGGTCAGGCAATGGGTGCGGCTCACCCTGCTCCGAAAACACGTTGATCTTGCGGAGTTTCATCACCTCATCCAACTGCAATTCAAGACTATCGCTCAACTCTGGCTGTCTCGTTAGGAGTACAGACTCGTCGGGGGCGGGTTTGGCAATGAGTTTATAGGCGCGGGTGAGGCTTTTGTGGAAATCGCTTTTGGTAAAAGTCGTATCGGGCGAGAGCAGGCTCAGGAGCGGTTCAGCCAAGGCCGGAATCTGGGCAAAGTCGAGGGTAGTATGGACACTTTCATCGGCCTGCCAGTCTTCGTCGTCGGGCATCTCGTCGGTGGATAGGTCGCGCAGGGTCAATACTTTTTCCATGGCTCCGGTCATCGCGTCGGCCTGTCGTTTCTGCAACTCGGCCACAATATCCAGCCCTTTTAGCTGAAACGCCAGAAACGGATTGCGGTCAATTTCGTTGGCCAGCACATACACCACAGCGGCCAGGTGTTTGCAGGGAACGGCATAGTCGGGGCAAGAGCAGCCCATATTCAAATCCTGAAACGAACCCGGAAACAGCCGGATGCCGCGTTTGTTGGCAAACTCGGCTAGGTCGGGGGGCAGTTGGCGGTTCAGCAGTTGGGCCAATAGGGCCGGGTTGCCGCCAAGTTCGGTGAGCAGGGTTTCTTTATCGGCAGCAGTGAACAGCGGCACCGACAGTTTCACTTTATAAGGCCGGGGTTTGGAGCCTTTCACCGAGGCACTAATTTGATTGTCGGCAATGACCAGCCCCAGTACAGCCCCTCGGTTAGCGTAGGTTTTGCCGCGTGGCAGGCGATTGGCCATATCAATTTTGGCAAGGGCATTGAGCCATTGTTGCCCCCACCAGGTTTTGCCATACGTAATGCGTTCGGCCATAAAAAATTATTCTTAAATGTACGCCAGACACCTGTCTGATACAAAAGAGACAGCAATTAGGCGTTTATGTGCATTAAAATCCGTACCTTTGCGGGCCAATTCAGAGGCCGCCGGAGCGAATGGTTCTTTCGGGTGGGCTTCTAATCAACTAAAACACACAATGAACCAAAAAATTCGGATTAAGCTGAAATCGTTCGACCATATGCTGGTCGACAAGTCGGCAGAGAAAATTGTGAAGGCGGTGAAGGCTACCGGTGCTATAGTTAGCGGCCCCATTCCCCTGCCTACTAACAAAGAGATTTATACGGTGTTGCGCTCGCCCCACGTGAACAAAAAAGCCCGTGAGCAATTCCAGCTTTGCACCTACAAGCGGCTGGTCGATATCTACTCGACGAGTGCCAAAACCGTAGATGCCCTGATGAAGCTCGAACTACCCAGTGGGGTCGATGTAGAGATCAAGGTTTAAGGTTACGTATCTGCTATTGTTTTTCAGAAAAGCCCATCATGCTTTCCAGCATGATGGGCTTTTCTGTCTGGCACAGCATCCTGCTGTGCCAGACAGGATTATTTCACGGCTCGTGCGGTCAGTA
>JBBQUC010000246.1:0-6435 GCA_038212815.1 Cytophagales bacterium | reverse complement strand
GTTTAGCAGGGCACCGCCCAGAATAAAGTGACCGGCGGCTTTCAGGGTAGCGGCACCCTGTAGGTGGCCCGCCCGCACGGCCATCCGGCGGTTCAGGGCTTCACCGTCGGTAGGGTCGTAGGCGTGTACCAGGTAGTGCATGGGGGTGAGGTTGTTGGTTAACAAATATAGCGAATCAAAGCCTAATTTCCATCCAGATATTCGCCCGCGAATACGGCGTGGAGCGGCCCGGCACTTCCACAAACCCCAGCTTTTGATAGAGGGTCAGCGCAGGGGTTAGTACGCGATTCGATTCGAGCCTAACGCGGCTGGCATCCTGCTGCCGCGCAAACTCCAGGGCCGCTTCCCCCAGCAGTCGGGCAATTCCCTGTCCCTGCACTGTGGGCGACACCGCCATTTTAGCCAGTTCGTAACTTCCTGAACCGGGGCCATCGCTCACCATTGCCACCGTACCTACGATCGTGTCGGCCTGCTTTGCCAGAAAAATTTGGCCATTATTGGGCAAAATAAAGGCTTCGGGCTGGTCTAGCTGCTCCAAGTCATGATCCTCGACGGTGAAATACGTAGCTATCCACTCCACATTCAAGCGTTTGAAATCGGGCTGGTAGTTTGGCGTATAGGGGATAATGGAAACAGCATTCATGGGCGCAAATTGAGGTTTTTTGGCTGCTTAAGCAATCCTGTGGTCAAAAATAGCCTGCCGCTTACTAAATCTTCTGATTGGCAAGCCACCAATTCTGACCACAATTATCTAAATTTGCACTTTCCTAAGAAAACAAGTCGGATACAAACTAAAAATTTATACCTGAATACTGTACACTAATTTTATGCAAACGTCAACATACGTTCCGTACAAGGTTAAAGACATTGCCTTGGCCGAGTGGGGCCGGAAAGAGATTAAACTAGCAGAAGCCGAAATGCCGGGACTGATGGCACTACGGGCTGAATTTGGCCCCTCGAAGCCGCTGGCCGGTGCCCGGATTGCCGGATGCCTGCATATGACTATTCAGACCGCCGTGCTGATTGAGACACTGGTTGAACTGGGGGCCGATGTTACCTGGTCGTCGTGCAATATTTTCTCGACTCAGGATCATGCTGCTGCTGCTATTGCCGCTGCCGGTATTCCGGTATATGCCTGGAAAGGCATGAACGAAGAAGAATTTAACTGGTGCATCGAGCAAACCCTGTTTTTTGGCGAAGGCCGCGAACCGCTCAACCTGATTCTCGACGATGGGGGCGACCTCACCAACATGGTATTCGACGTGTATCCCGAACTGATTCAGCATATCAAAGGGCTATCGGAAGAAACCACTACGGGGGTACACCGCCTGTACGAGCGGATGAAAAACGGTACCCTGCACCTGCCCGCCATTAACGTGAATGACTCAGTAACAAAGTCGAAGTTCGATAACAAGTATGGTTGCCGCGAGTCGCTGGTCGATGCCATCCGGCGGGCTACCGATTTGATGCTGGCGGGTAAAGTGGCCGTGGTAGCGGGTTATGGCGACGTAGGTAAAGGCTCGGCAGAGTCACTGCGGGGGGCTGGATGCCGGGTATTGGTTACCGAAATTGATCCAATTTGCGCCCTACAAGCGGCTATGGATGGGTTTGAGGTATTGCCTATGGATGAGGCTGTTCCCCGCGCTCAGATTTTTGTGACGGCTACTGGCAACATCGGCATCATTAAAGACCGCCATTTTAAAGCCATGCGCGACAAAGCCATCGTTTGTAACATTGGCCACTTCGATAATGAGATCGATATGGCATGGCTGAATGAGAATTACGGCCATAGCAAGAGCCAGATTAAACCCCAAGTGGATATGTATGAGCTTGATGGCAAAGAAATTATCGTATTGGCCGAAGGCCGTTTGGTAAACCTCGGCTGTGCAATGGGTCACCCCTCCTTTGTGATGTCGTGTTCGTTCTCGAACCAGACCCTTGCCCAACTGGAGTTGTGGAACAATCCCGGCAAGTATGACAATAAAGTGTATGTGCTGCCCAAAAAACTTGATGAGAAAGTGGCCGCGCTGCACCTGGCCCATGTAGGTGCCAAACTGGAGCCGCTCGAAAAAGATCAGGCCGATTACATTGGCGTTTCAGTCGAAGGGCCGTTCAAGTCGGAACTGTACCGGTATTAAAATTAACGTAACGTTAGGCGCGGCTCTATTAGGTAGAGCCGCGCTTTTTGTTTACTCCTCACTATCTCTTAATCTGAAAACTATCCATACTGCCTTACCTTTGTGGTATGAATCTGCTCACACGCTATAGTGTATTGGCAGGAGCCATGCTTTGGCTGGCTTCGTGCCATAACCCCTACCACCTGACTGGCCGAACAGCCAACCGATTGCCCGTCGATTCGACAACGGCCCGGCCTGATAGCAGCACCACCGCCTGGCTGGCTCCGTATAAGAGGCAACTTGACCAAAGCATGAATGAAGTGCTGGCTAAACTCACTACCCGCTTAGACAAAAAAGCCCCCGAATCGGCTCTGGATGACCTGTTGGCCGATGCCCTGCTGCAACAGGGGAGCATCCGCTACGGAAAACCCATCGACGTATCGCACCTAAATTATGGCGGTATTCGCAATGGTCTGGCAGCGGGCAATATCACTATGGGCAGTGTATTCGAGGTGATGCCCTTCGATAATCAGTTGGTGCTACTGACCCTCACCGGCGATCAACTCCTCCAGTTTCTCAACTACTTTGCCGCCCACGATGAAGCCTTGGTGGTGGGTGGTGTACGCGCGGTGCTCCACGATAAAACCGTAAAGCAGGCTACCCTCACCAATGGCCGGCCTATTGCCCCCAACCAAACCTACACCGTAGCCATGAGCGACTATATAGCCAACGGGGGTAGTGGAGCCACTTTTCTGAAAAACATCACCCAACGTCAAAACGTAAACTACCTGCTTCGCGATGCCCTGATCGAGTATTTTCGGGAGCAGGGTAAAACTGGTCAACCCTTAAACCCACAGCCCGATGGACGGATTACAATCGAATAGACGAGGATTTCTAAAAACCCTCGGTGCTGCGGCTGTCATTGGCACCGTTACGCCTGATCTTGTGCTAGCCGGGGTAAAACCCAACATTACGCAGCTAACCATTCTGCATACCAACGATGTCCACAGTCGGCTCGACCCATTTCCGATGGATGGTAGCCGGAATGCCGGGCTGGGTGGGGTGGCCCGTCGAATGACGTTGATCGAGCAAATCAGGCAGGAGCAAGTGAATGGGCACCCCCGCCATGTGCTCCTTTTCGATGCGGGCGATGTGTTTCAGGGGACCCCTTATTTCAACCTATACAAGGGCGAACCCGAGGTGTTGGCCATGAACCGGCTGGGCTACAACGCCGGTGCACTGGGTAACCATGATTTCGACGGGGGGATCGACAACATGAAAACGCAGTTTGGCAAGGCCACCTTTCCGATGCTGGTTGCCAATTACGATTTCTCGAATACGGTAATGGATGGGCAAACCAAGCCCTATACCGTTTTCAGCATGGCGGGGGTGCGGGTTGGCGTGTTTGGACTGGGGATTCAACCGCTGGGACTGGTGCCGGAGAACCTGTATAAAGAAACGAAGTATTTAGACCCCATAGAACTGGCCACCGATACTGTTGCTAAACTGCGGCAGCATGAAAAATGCGATTATGTAGTCTGCCTGTCGCACCTGGGCTATGAGTACCGTAACGAGCCGGATACGGTGTCAGACAAAGTGCTGGCCAGCAAAACCCGCAACATCGACCTCATTATTGGCGGCCATACACACACGTTCTTAGATGCCCCGGTCAGCGTGATGAATGCCGACAATCAGCCTGTACTCATCAATCAGGTTGGGTTTGGCGGGATTAACCTGGGCCGCTTCGATCTGGCCTTCGAGCGGGGGAAAGCTACCGTTGCCAGTCAGGTTATGGAAGTGAGTCCAAAGTATCAGTTACCATCTTTCAAGCCAAAGCAAGAAAAACAGTAAGAATTTGTTTCATCGCCTTCAGCGTAACGAATCTTTTACCTGAAGCGAATCTTTATGAGTTTGTGGCGGCATTGACCCATAATAAGGCTTGTATTTATTAATAAATATTTTCTGTTGTTTATTAGCAGTGTACTCATCTGTATAAATATAAGGCTGTTGCCAATATTCACCGACACTATATTCATACCATCGCCAAAATTTCCAGACCTGCTTAGGACGTATTCTATGTAAAGTAAAATCCCCCCTTAAGTGTAATAATTTATATCGTTTATAATATTCATCCGTCCGAGCGTATTTTAAAGCACTTTTAAAAGGTTCTGTCGATATTGACTGATGTAAAGAAAGTATAGTGATAAGAAGAAAAAATTGATTCAAATCAATTTTTTCTTCTTATCACTATACTTTCTTTACCCGAATTCGGCTAATGGTTTCGGGAGTACTACCCAGTAGCGAGGCAATGTGCTTTAGCGGAACAGTGGTCAGCAAATCAGGATAAAGTAAACAAAAGGCTGCATAACGCTCCTCAATGCTCAACATCCGCAAATGATGAGCGCGTAGTTCACTGCGTACATAATACTGCTCGGTTAGCACACGCCCAACAACATTAAACTCCAGGAACCGAGCGTATAATCCCTGAAGATGGCTATATGTAATTGCCCATAGTACTGTATCGGTCATTACACCCAGGTACTCTTCGGTAGGCTGGCGCAGGAAAAAACTGACAGGTGAAATCACAAAATCGCCCCGGCGCATAAATCCAGTAGTAATATCCTTGCCCTCATTAATGCAGTACCCACGCACAATCCCGCTCTCCACAAAATACATTTTTGCAGATACCTGCCCCGGCTCGATAATATGGCTGTGCCGGAGAAAAACCTCGCGGGTCAACATCCGATGAAGTGATTCCTCAAACAAGGCTGATACAGGATGAATGGAGCGAATTAGTTGTATCAAAGTTTCCATAATTAGCGGTAATTTTGTCCCACTATGAAATTCGGTGTTGTTGTATTTCCCGGCTCAAACTGCGATCAGGATGCGGTTGATGCCCTTGAAGGTTTAGGTCAGCCGGTAGTGAAACTCTGGCATAAAGACCACGATTTGCAGGCTTGTGATTTTATTCTGCTGCCCGGTGGATTCTCATACGGCGATTACCTCCGCACGGGTGCTGTAGCCCGGTTTTCACCCATTATGACCGAGGTGGTGCGCCATGCCGAACGCGGTGGCTACCTGATGGGTATCTGCAACGGTTTCCAGATTCTGGCCGAAGCTCGCTTAGTGCCGGGGGTGCTGCTCCGCAACGCCAACCAGCAGTACGTTTGCAGAAACGTGTATCTCAGCCCCCAATCGCCCGATGCGCTGCTCACAGCGGGGCTGCCCCAACGGGCCTATAAAATACCAATTGCTCATGGCGAAGGCTCGTACTATGCCGATGCCGACACCCTGAAACGCCTGGACGATAACGGGCAGGTGCTGTTTCGCTATTGCGATGCAGCGGGCAATATTACGCCCGAAGCTAATCCCAACGGCAGCCTAAGCAACATTGCGGGGATAACCAACGCGGGCAAAAACGTATTTGGCATGATGCCCCACCCCGAACGAGCCAGCGACCCGCTGCTTGGCAACACTGACGGGCGTATTATACTGGAGCAACTGCTTACTACGGTGTTGGCGTAACTACCGCAAATCAACCACCTCTACCCCCGGATATTTTGCCTTGTCGAACATGAAATAAGTGTCGGGCAGGGCAACATTGGGCGTGAATTTAGTAATCTGGTAGGTGGTTTTGTGGCCCGATTTATCGGTCAATTGCCAGTTACGCACTGACTTATCGGCTTTATCCACGCTGATTTGCACATTAGTGATTTGGGCATCTTTTTTGTCGGGTATGAGGCTGATGACCTCTACCGTACGGCCCGCCAGTTTTTGCTCTTTCAGGAATTTGTAGCGGAACCCCTTCTTATACATCGAATAGATTTTGGTAGGGTTAAACTCGCCTTTTTCGGAGCTGTCGTAATCCTGGATATTCACCTCGTTTGATTCTTTGATGTAGGTGGCCGTAGTTTTTCCATCGACAAATACCTCTTGCCCAGCGGTTTTCAGCCGGAACATTTTGCCTTTTACAGCTAAATCCCCCTTGAACGATTCGTTGGTTCCTCCACCTTCGCTGGTATAGTTGAAGGTAGCCTGGTAGGTATTCAGCGATTTATATTTTTGACTCATAGCATCCAGAATGGTCTCGGCTCGCTTGTCTTTCTGGCCAAACGCCGTTATAGATACGCCAACAATCAGGGTCAAAAATAGGGTTATTTTTTTCATCGTCAATTAATTCGCTTAACACTAGAGCAGCAACTGGTAGTACACCGGTCAGCATGGCCCTTTTCATATTAGACGGTAAAATAAGTTAAAAAGTTTAGTTCAGGGCTTTTAGTATCTCTTCGAGCATCTGCGGATCATGGATCAGCACATC
>JBBQUC010000245.1:0-6448 GCA_038212815.1 Cytophagales bacterium | reverse complement strand
TCTCGCTATGTCCCTGTCCGTAGGCGTAGGCGGTATCGAAGAAATTACAACCCAGGTCAACCGACCGCTCCAGGGCTTCATCGACCTGCGTAGGGTCGGAGTTGGTCCAACCGGCCAGACCCCACATACCGTACCCAATTTCGCTGATTTGCCAGCCTGTGCGGCCAAAGGTTCTATAGTGCATAATTATAATGAGTTAGTCAGTATATGCTTATCCGAATTGTTCGCATGACGTTTGAGGAAGACAAACTTCCCGCGTTTCTAACTATCTTCCAGCAATCGCAACCGCTGATTCGCCAGTTTCCAGGCTGCCAGCACGTCGAGTTACTCCGCGATGTTGACCACCCTGCCGTGCGGATAACCTATAGCCTTTGGGAGTCGCCCGAAGCACTGGAAGCCTACCGGCAGTCCGACTTTTTTCAGACTACCTGGGCCAAAACCAAAGTACTGTTTGCGGATAAACCCCTGGCTTTTTCGGCAGAACGAATGTAAACTTAGCGCAATGGGGGTTAATTTGTTATCTTGCATCTGGCACCTAACCCGCTGCATTTAAGCCTATGATTGATACGCCACGACTACAACTAGTGCCTGTAAACGAGACGTTTATAGATGACTTACTGGCCAATAACCCCGCTTTGTTATTAAAAAGCATACGCATTGGTGTGCCACCCGAATGGAACGATCTGTGGATTGACCACCCCGGTGCGCTCGAATACACACGCCGGAGCCTGCAAAACGACCCGGCATTGCATGAACTGGGTTGGGGTGCCTACCTCTTCATTCATCGCACGGATCATAAATTAGTCGGTATGGGCGGTTATAAAGGAAGACCCGACGCGCAGGGTAGTATTGAGCTTGGTTACTCTGTTGTATCACCATACCGCCACCAGGGTTTAGGAACTGAAGCCACCCAGGGCATGGTGCAATTTGCGTTTAGTCGCCCGAAAGTTCGGCAGGTAGTGGCCCATACGCTACCCGTTGATAATTACTCGAACCGACTGCTCAAAAAAATCGGCTTTCAGTACGATGGCGTTGCCATTGAAGATCCAGAAGATGGGGAGGTTTGGCGGTGGGTTATTTATGGTCAAAACAAATGATTAAGCCCCACCAACAAGATATTATCCTACTGGCCGACATCGAAGCGGCCCGGCAGCAACCCAATGCCTTACACGTCTGGTGGTTGGGCCAAAGTGGGTTTCTGCTTCAATATGCCGGGCAGCACTTACTTTTTGATCCCTACCTGTCTGATTCATTGACGGTAAAATACGCTCAGACCGATAAACCTCACACGCGTATCTCGGAGCGGGTTATCGACCCGGCACAACTGCCCCGAATCGATCTGCTGACCTCCAGTCACAACCATACCGACCACCTCGATGCCGATACGCTGCTGCCGATTCTGGCCAATAGTCCGGCTGCCCAACTGGTCATTCCCGAAGCTAACCGTGCGGTTGTGGCTGACCGGCTTGGCTGCGATTCTGCGTTCCCTATTGGCCTTGCCGATGCGCAGGCGGTGCAGCTAGGCCCATTCAGGGTGCATGGCGTACCGGCAGCGCATAACCTGCTCGAACGTGATGCCCAGGGACACCCAAAATTTATGGGCTTTGTGGTCGAGATAGGCGTAGCTACTGACCAACCCTTTCGGGTCTATCACTCGGGCGATACGCTTTGGTACGAGGGCATGGTGGAGCTGCTTAGGCCCTTTGCCGTTGATATAGCCTTTTTGCCCATCAACGGGAATAAACCCGAACGGCGGGTAGCGGGCAACCTCGATCCCGATGAAGCCGCCCGGCTTGGCGGTGCCATCGGGGCCAAACTCGTTATTCCGCATCATTATGACCTGTTTGCCTTCAACACCGCCGACCCTGCCGATTTTGTCCGCGCCTGTCAGCAGCGTGGCACCCCCTACCGGGTACTACAATTGGGAGAGGGGGTTACGTTAAACCCGTCATCTTCTTTGCTTTTACCCCTATGAAACGATCGTCTCTCATCCTACTCATTCTGCCCGTCACTACCTTACTGGCGCAGTCGCCCAATTTTAGCACACAGGTGGTTGATAACCAAATTGCTATTGGCTATGGCATGGCCATTGGCGATGTGGATGGCGACCGTAAGCCCGACATCCTGCTGGCCGATCAGAAAGAGATTGTCTGGTATAAAAATCCGGGCAGTACCTCTACCACCTGGCCGCGCTACGTGATGGCCCGCAACCTCACCCCGCAGGATAACGTGTGCATAGCCGCCCGCGACCTCGATGGCGATGGGCGCGTGGAGGTGGCCGTGGGCGCAGGCTGGAACCCCGCCGAAACCGACGACAGTACCAAATCGGGTGCGGTGTTTTACCTCATTCGGCCCGCAGACCCAGCCCAGTTGTGGGAGCCGGTTCGCTTGCCGCATGAAGTGACCACGCACCGGATGAAGTGGGTAAGCGTGGGCAATAAGCAGTTTCAACTGGTGGTAGTGCCGCTGCACGGGCTGGGCAACCGGAACGGCGTGGGTCGGGGGGTACGCATTTGGGGATATGCACTCCCGAAAAATCCCCGTAGCCCTTGGAAACAGTATCTGGTTGACTCTACCCTGCACTTGACTCACAATTTGGCGGTGCGCGAAAATGGACCAACTACCAGTCTGGTTATTGCCAGCAAAGAAGGCGGTAAAGTAGTGCATTGGCGGGGTAGCCGGTGGGTACACGAAGCCGACCAATGGCTACTGCCCAATGAACCGATGGGCGAACTCCGCACCGGTACCCCCGATCTGGTAGCGGCTGTAGAACCCATGCACGGCAATCAACTGGTGGTCGATCAACTACCCATACCGGGGAAAGTGTTGTCTGAAACGGAGCGCGGCATGGTCAGAAAAGTCCTGACCGACAAACTCAATCAGGGTCATGCCCTGGTGGTAGCCGATTTTCTGGGCATAGGTCGCGATCAGGTGGTGGTCGGCTGGCGCAATCCCAATGCCGACAAACAGGTGGGGGTGCGGCTGTTTGTACCAACCGATACCCACTGGCAGGAATACCCCATCGACAATTCGGTGATGATGGCCTGCGAAGACCTGCAAGCCGCCGACCTCGATGGCGATGGCGATTTAGACCTGATTGCATCGGGACGGGCTACGCTGAACCTACTGATCTACTGGAACCACCGAATTAAATGAAGCACCTCTGCTGGTTATTCTGCCTGACTGCTCACTTGGCCCTGGCGCAAGGCCCCAAGGTGCTGCTGGTAACAGCTCACCCCGACGATGAAACGACTTTTCCGGTTACGGTGTATAAAATTACCCACGACCTGGGTGGAGTAGTTGATTTGATGCTTCTTACCGACGGGCAGGGGGGCTACAATGGGGCTGAACTGGGTGCCCAATATTACGGCTATTCCCTCTATGACTCTATCATTGGTCGCGAGCGGTTGCCTGCCATTCGCAAGCAGGAGTTGCTGAATGCCGGGCGGATTATGGGCATCCGTAACTACTTTTTTGCCGATCAGGCCGATGATGGTTATACCCGCGACCCGGCTCCGTATGTAACCGGCATAAAATGGGATACCGCGCTGATCAACAAGAAACTAGATCAGGTTCTGGCGAAAACACCCTACGATTTTGTGATCCTGATGCTCCCCAACCCTGAACAGCATGGTCATCATAAAACAGCCACACTAGTAGCACTACGAGCGATACAACGGCTAAAAGGCCCGAACAAACCGGTTGTGCTGGCAGGGAAAGAGCTGGATCGTACCCAGAAATTCGCCTTTACCGAACTGCCCGGTTATCCCGAAACCCGGATCAGTAGCGGCACCTACGCTTTCTCGTTCGACCGGGCGGCCCGCTGGGGGCACGAGAATAAACTGAGCTACCTGATTGTGGCTGATTGGGTGACCAACGAATATAAATCACAGGGGGATTTGCAGAACAATGGCATCCATACCGGCGAATTAGAGACGTTCTGGTATTTCGACCTGAACGGACCCGGCGGGATGGCCAAAGCCAAAGCTCTATTCGAGGCCATGCGGCAGTCGGGGGTGCCGGGCAAATCAGGCACTCACTAACTGCCCACTGGCACTGCGGAGGGCTGCCGACAGGGCTTCGAGCCGCGTGGGCAGCTCTCCTTCAGGGCCAACAGCCGGGGCCAGGGTGCGGGTTTGATCGGCCATCGTAAGCAGCAGTTGCTGTACTTCGCCCAGGTTAGGCTGGCCGCTCTCTACCTGCGTTTTTAGCTGTTCGAGCGATGTCGCCAGTTCTTTGGTGTTGCTGGCCTGACCCAGCGTGGTGAGCCATTCGTCAATAATCCCCTTGCCATTCTGCGGAATCAGGCGCGTCAAATCGCCCTCCAGCGTGAGCATGGTCGTATCGAGCAAGTCAGAGGCTTTGCTGATTGTCTTAGTGGTTTCGTGTTCCATACCAGGTGGTATTGGTTTAGTTCCGAATTTGCCCCGCCGAACTGCGTTTGCCATCGAGCTGATGACTAAACTCACGCAGGGACAGCGAGAGGTAATGCAGGTCTGACTGCTGTAGCCCGTCGGTTTTATCGGCAGCCTGTTGTGTTTGGTCGGCGAGTTGCTCCAGAAATGCCAGAATCTGCCCTGGGTTCGGGTTCCCACTCTGGAGTTGCATTTTTAGCGCGCTGAGGGTGCTGGCAATGGGATTGGTCGAGGCATCCCCCGACCGCAATGCGTGTATCCAGTTATCAATCAGCGAAATGCCATCTTGGGGCGAAACGGTAGAAACGTTGCCGTTAAACGTCTGCACGGTTTCGTGGAGCAGGGCTGCGGCAAATTGACTTTCCTGTGCCATAGCGGTAAGGTTTTGTTGGTTGTGTGAACTCAACAGCCCCCAATGGCATTTGTTTGGCAGTAGCCCTATAATTTTAGTCAATGAACCCCGATCAACTCCTGCCCGACTTGCATTACCAGTTTGCCCGCTCTGGTGGAGCCGGGGGGCAGAACGTGAATAAAGTAGCCACCAAAGCCGAACTCCGGTTCAGCGTGCGCGATTCTCTGCTGCTCACCGACGCGCAACGGGCCGTGCTGCTCGAAAAATGGGCCACCAAACTCACCAACGAGGGCGAACTGGTGTTGACCCACCAAACGGAGCGGACGCAGTTGGGCAACCGCGAGAAGGTGACCCGAAAATTTTTACGGCTAGTTGACAAAGCGTTTACCCAACCCAAGCCCCGCCGGGCAACTAGACCCTCAAAAACGGCTCTGGCTGAACGCAAAGCTGAAAAAAAACGCAATGCTGAGACGAAAGCCTTGCGCAAGCGGGTTGATTTTTAAGGAGTTTAAGCGTAAGATTGCCTACTATTTTTGCCAGAGAGCTATTACACGTCTTCCTTTTTCGGTAGTGAACGTATCCGCAGATGTACAAAGCAGGCTACAGTCAGTTGGTTTCAGCCATCTCGGTTGGTTGGGAACCCTGCTTTTCTGGCTGGTGCCTGCACCGTTGTTGGCACAGCACTATATCTCAAAAACCTTTACCGCTAATCAGGGGCTGCCTTCTTCATACGTATTCACCTCGTTTCAGGACCCCGGCGGATATCTCTGGATTGGCACCTATGGCGGGCTAAGTAAGTTTGACGGGGTGCGGTTTAAGAATTTTACCGTCAATGATGGGCTGGGGAGCAATCAGATTTTAGCCATTTTGCAGGATAACAAAAAGCGGATTATCGCGGGTACGTTTTTTGGCGTTTCTATCTACGATGGCCATACCTTCACCAACATCGACAATGTACAGGGGGTTAGCATTGAGCGTACCCGAATTCTGCTGAAAGATTCGCAGGGTACAATCTGGGGAGGATCGAGCAATGGGGTTTGGAAAATGGATACGATGGGCAAAATGGCCCTGTTTACTGCTGATAAATCAGGGCATAAAGTTGATAAAATCCGGGCTATTTATGAGTTGGCTCCCAATCAGTTATTGGTGGGCAATGCCGATCATTTATATCGTTTCGATGGTAGCGACTTCACCGAAGTTAACGACGAGTATGGTAAGGCAGTTGGCGCGTCTATGATTGGTGCGTTTCAGGGTAAAATTATTATTGGTACCTACGAGCGAGGCTGGAAAGTCTATGACCATGGGCAGGGGAAAACTTTTTTACCCCACCACTTTACCAATACTGTCATTACCTACCGGTTTATAGATGATAACAAAGGACATTTACTGTCTGCCACCTCAGATGGCTTGCTGGTAGCAACTGGAAATACCATTCAAAAAATTGACACTACTAGCGGACTGCCCCATAATTTAGTCCTGGACATGACTACCGATTCCGAAAAGAATATTTGGGTAGCAACCCCTGAAGGTTTAACCCGCCTGCGACGGGTGCATTTCAAAATTACCATAAAAAAGTTAACTTAGTAGAAAACCGCTCCAAATCGCTATGACTAGAGAAGAACTCCATGCGCTCGTTGATGCCCAATTTGATAACTTAGAGACCCTCCAAAAAGAGCCTACT
>JBBQUC010000244.1:0-6469 GCA_038212815.1 Cytophagales bacterium | reverse complement strand
AATCCACTCCTTCTAAATTTTCATATTGGTAATGCACAAAGGCCGGGGGTTCTACTCCTGGCCTTTATTTTGGGCCATCTGGATTACCTCGTGAAGCAGGCCCGTGCGGAGGTTAAACACCCAGCCATGCAATGTAGGTCGGCGGTAGGTGGCCCATGTTTTCTGAACACTATCTGTCTGAGCCAACTGCTGTATCTGCGTTATCACATTTAGCTCAACCAGCCGATCAAACCGGGCCTGTTCGTCTGCAATTTGGGTCAGTTCGGTCTGATACTCGGTCTCCACCGTTTTGATATGTTGTAGCCACTGGTCAATGAGGCCGAGTTTTTTGCCCGCCATTGCAGCCTTCACCCCGCCACACTCATAATGGCCGCACACAATCACGTGGTTTACTTCCAGTACCTCAACGGCATACTGCACCACACTCAGCAGGTTCAGGTCGTTGGGTACAACCAGGTTGGCAATGTTGCGGTGTACAAACATTTCGCCGGGGTCGGTGCCGGTCAATTGCTCCGCTGATACGCGGCTATCCGAACAGCCAATCCAGAGAAAATCGGGCTGCTGCACCGATGAGAGTTTGGAAAAGTAATTGTCCTGGAGTTCGATGCGGTCCTGCACCCAGGCCTTATTCGCTAATAATAACTTCTGGTTTGGTAGCATAGGTGGGTAAGTGACGTTTACGGCGACTCACATCGCGCAGTTCATAGGCAACACCCTGCGAGCGGGCCGTTTTGGCGTAGTCGATCAGCATGTTGTAAATATCATGGTCAATAAAATTCGCATGGCGACCATCTACCAGTACCTCATCGCCGGGTCGAAGCTGGCGCAGGGTTTCTTTCAGCCGGGGTTTATTCAGGAAATTCATATCTTTCTGAAACTTGATCAGTACCCGGTTCTCATCGCGTACCACCCGAAAAGTGGACTGTGCATTGGCGTATAGCACAAAGGCCACGCCCACCACCGTGCCTACGGCAATACCCACCAACAAGTCAGTAAAGATAATCCCCAGCACCGTGACCGCAAATGGGATAAACTGATTCCAGCCGTCGCGGAAGGTAGCCCGGAAAATAGCCGGATTGGCCAGTTTGTACCCCACCACAATGAGTAGGGCCGCCAGACAAGACAACGGCACATGGTTGAGCCATGTGCCTGCAAAAAAAACAGAGCCTAGTAACAATATTCCGTGTAAAATGCCCGAAAACCGCGTTTTAGAGCCGCTAAACACGTTAGCCGAGGTGCGGACTACGACCGATGTAACCGGTAAGCCGCCCAATAATCCTGACAGAATATTGCCAGCTCCCTGCGCGAGTAGCTCACGGTCGGGCGAGGAGACGCGCCGGAGGGGGTCGAGCCGGTCGGCAGCTTCGAGATTAAGCAGGGTTTCGAGGCTGGCTACCAGGGCAATGGTAACAGCAATGCCCCAAACCTGCGGATTGGCGACAGCTCCAAAATCGGGGAAATCGAAAATTGACCAAACCGACTGCCCGGCTATCAGGGTCGGAATCCGCACCATGTGTTCATTCGAATCACCCAGATACCAGGTAGGCATCCCTGTGCGAAACAGTTGATTTAAGCCCACACCGAGTACCACCACCACCAGAGCGGCTGGTAGGGTCTGGAAAAATCGCTTACCCTGCCCAGCCAACTTATCCCACAGCAGCAACACCGCCAGCGAGGCCAGACTGATAACTACTGCCCCCGGACTAGCGGTAACAATGGCGCGGTAAATTTCGGAGAGCGTGTTTTCCTGATCGGCCAGTTGGCTAAACTCAAACTCCCCTTCATAGTCGTTATCGCGGCCTAGTGCATGCGGAATCTGCTTCAGGATAATGACCAGACCAATGGCTACCAATAAGCCCTTGATAACGGCATCGGGAAAATAACTACTGAACCGGCCGGCTTTCAGCAAGCCCAAACCCAGTTGCAGAATCCCTGCCCCCACCACGGCTGCTAAAAACACCTCGTAAGACCCTACCTTTGTGATGGCATCGGCCACAATTACTGCCAAACCAGCAGCCGGGCCACTCACGCTGATTTCAGAGCCAGACAAAAACCCGACCACTATGCCCCCTATAATGCCGGCAACCAGTCCGGCAAATAAGGGTGCACCCGATGCTAAGGCAATACCCAGACAGAGCGGAAGGGCTACTAAAAAAACGGACACCCCCGCCGGGATGTCGTGAAACAAGTTCTTGATTCGATAAGCGTTCATAGGTAGTTAGTCATCCCGTTAGTAGTCCGTATAGTGTAAAATTAAAAAGAGATTAAAAAGTTCGCCATGTTGGGAGCTATTACGTGCCTTACTGCCCACGAGCAGGCATTTGTTCAAACGCATCTAACTACCGATGTGCGCAATTTATTACTGAACCCACCTGTCGATAAAGAGCTGGATATAAAGCGTGTAGCCGGGCAACTGGCCGCCCGACAGAAGGCACGAACCAAGTTACCCACCTGGTATGCACAGGCAGACCTTATTTTTCCACCCACGCTCTCGGTCGAGCAGGCATCGTCTGAGCGGGCGGCTCAGTACAAAGCCGAGCTGACGAGCGGGCAGCGACTGCTCGACCTGACGGGAGGCATGGGTGTCGATACCTGGGCCTTTGCGCAATACATGGCGCAGGTGCAGTATGTTGATCGTAACCCTGAGCTAGCTGATCTGGCTGCGCATAACCTGCCCTTATTGGGTGCCACAAACGTACAGGTACTGGCGCAGGATGGGCTGCTGTTTCTGACCGCGCAGCCCAACCGGGCCGACTGGATTTATCTGGACCCCGCCCGGCGCAACGAGCAGGGCGGTAAAGTAGTAAATCTGGCCGACTGCGAACCCGATCTTAGCCAGCCCGGCACCCTCGCCTTACTCCTCGGCAAAGCCCATCAGGTTCTGCTAAAGACCTCACCCCTCATTGATATTGAGCAAGCCCTGCGCCAATTGCCAACAGCGCGGGCCGTGCATGTAGTGGCCGTGCAGGGCGAAGTGAAGGAGGTGTTATTTGTTCTGGGACAAACGCCCATCGCTCCTATTGAGGTGCAAACTACTGCGGTTAATTTAACCATTACGACCGACAGCGTGTTTACCTTTCGGCGGGGCGATGAGCGGCTGGCTGAGGTGACGTTTGGGGAGCCACTCCGCATGGTATATGAACCCAATGCAGCCCTCCTGAAAGCAGGTGCATTTCGGTTGGTAGCAGAGCAGTTTGGGTTGCAGAAACTCGCCCCCAATAGCCATCTCTATACTGCATCGAACTTGGTAGCCGGGTTTCCGGGGCGGACCTTTACGCTGCTCACCACCTGCAAACCGGATCGTCGGGCCTTGCGGACGTTGCTCCCCGATGGGCAAGCCAACCTAACCGTTCGGAATTTTCCGCAAACGGTAGCGGAATTACGCAAACGACTTGACCTGCGCGAAGGCGGGAATTACTATATATTCGCAACAACATTGCTGAACGGCGATAAACAACTGTTACTTTGTCAGAAAATTTAGTCACAATTACCTTACCTGAACGTCCTGTTTCGCAACGCATTGACCAAATTACTTGTATGAAAACCACTGTTAAGTATCTCATTGCAATGAGCATTTTGGCTTGCTTGGCCAACGGTCAGTTGCAGGCCCAAACCGTGTATGCCGGTGAGCAAACCATCGATAAACAGCCGATGAAAGGGTTGATTCTGACCGTACCTCTCGATGGTCGGCAGGTAGAGAAAGACTGGGAAGAGCAGTTAAAATCATATGGGCGCGTAAGCTCTTCACGGAGTACCTACAAAGTTTCTACCGCCGACATTCCCGCCGTATCGGCTGAACCGCTCAACCTGGTTAGTCAGTTGAAAACCTCGCGCACCTCAGCCACGGTTTTTGTTGCCTTCGATTTGGGTGGGGGCAATTTTATAGCCCCTGGTAACGGCAACTACGATGCGGCTGAAAGACTGCTGAAAGAGTTTGCGGCCAAAGCCCAGTACAATCAGGAAGTGCGCCTGGCTGAAGATAATTTTAATGAAAGCCAGAAAAATCATCAGAAGTTAGTACGCACTGGAGAGCGGCTCCAGCGCGATCAGGAACGGAATAAAAAAGAGAAAGAGAATCTGCTCCGGCGCATTGATGAGAACGCTAAAGAGTTAGATCAACTCACTAAAGACCTTGAAACGAATAAATCAGACCAGGCCAACGCCCTCACCGACCTCGATACCAAGAAGAAAGGTGTTGAAACGGTTAAAACAAAAAAGCCATAGAAACAGTCGATCAGTGAGTCAGTCGGTCAGTCGGTGAGGGAGCAAATTGGGTTTTCCGGCGTAAGGCTTGCTTCAGGCGTTTCTGGTAATCAGCTTTGGGGATTTCGATGGCACCGTACCGTTTTACATTATCGTTGATAAACTGGGTATCGAGCAACTCGAACTGCTGCTGCCTCAGGGTTAACATGAGGTGATGAAACGCCACCTTAGAGGCATCGCTCACGGAGTGAAACATCGACTCGCCAAAAAAAGCCCCTCCCAGAGCAACGCCATACAGGCCACCAACCAATACGCCCTGCTGGTAGGTTTCAACGCTATGGGCCAGTCCCATGCGGTGCAGTTGGGTATATGCCATCACAATCTCCTCCGAAATCCAGGTGCTGTCCTCTTCAGATCGCGGGGCAGCGCAGGCCCGCATCACCTGCTCAAAATTGGTATTGATCTGAATATCGAACAGGTTTTTGTTCAGGATAGGCCGCAGGGAACGAGCTGGTCTGTACGTATCAATCGGGATAATGGCTCGTGGGTCGGGCGAGTACCAATAGAGTGTCCCGTCGGCATCGGCCATTGGAAAAATGCCGTTTATGTAACCATAAATAAGGTCGTCGGCGGTCAGTGTATGCATGGGTCAGAACGGCCTTTGCTACAAATATAAAAAAAATCTGATAGTGATCTTCGGGTGTCGATGCAGGGCAGATTGGCAAAAATGGATGCGGCCTTTACCGCAAGGTATATACACATATACGAAAGACAGAAGCCAACCAAACAGTAACGCCCGGCAGAACGACTGCCGGGCGTTATCTGGGTAGAGTACAGTTACACCGTTTTTCTACGGCTCCAACCGCAACTGCCCACCCGTTTCGTAAATCAACTTACTCACCGGGTCATAGAGGAGTGTGGTGCAAAACGCCAACGACTCCGCCGGAATGAGGACGATATGTTTGAGCCTTGCCCGGTCGCCGAATTGCGGTATGCGGTTTACGTTCCAGATGGCGGGATCACTCCAGTTTCCGGGGGCAGTGGTAAAAATCTCATCCTGAAATTCCAGTGCGCCCATGTCCAGACTACCTACGAAGCGGGGCAGGCCCGCCAAATCGGTGCTACCGACGGTGGCGGTAGTGGTGGTAGGGTCTCCGGCGTTGATGGCCGGGGAGCCAACCGCGAGCCGGGTGGTAGCAGTGCTGGCAAAGGGCGAGGTGGTGGCGGTGAGGTTGCCCATCACGCTGGTAAAGCCCGTTACCGTTACCGACGAAGGCTCAAACAAACTATACCGGGCCGAGACGGTAGCGGTGGAGTTGACGAAGGTATTGCCGCCACCGTTCCCAAACAGCACACAATTAGTCAGGCTGGGGCTGCTGCTGCCAGAAGAGCCATCGTTATACATTGCCCCGCCGTAGCCAAATTGCCCTGTTGCTGAATTGGCTTGAAACACGCAGTTGCGGATAGTGGGGCTACAAAAATTGCCGCTGCCAGTTCCACTGTTGTAGATGCCTCCTCCGTAGTAGTTGGGGGAAGTGTTGCTGTTGGCATTGCCGCCCGTAATCACAAATCCATCGAGAATGGCGGTGGTGGTCAGGCCCTTTGGGTTGCTGATGACATGGTAGCTGTTGTCAGTGGTGCTGGCCGGGTTGCCAATCTCGCCACTGAGGGTGGTGGAGGACGGTGTGGTCAAGTTCACGGTAGGGCGTTGGCTGAGGGTAGTTTCTGTTCCCACAAAGCCACCGTAGATGGCTACGCCCGCTTTCATAGCAAAGCTGATGGTGCGGGTAGTGGCGGTGGTGGGTTTGTAGGTTCCAGCTTTCACCCAAACCTGGCCGTTGACACTGCTGGCGTTGATGGCTCCCTGCAAGTTGGTAGTGCTGGTGGCCCAACTGGTGGCGGTGGCGGGGTTGGCGTTGGTGCCAGCGGGGGAGACGTAGCGGATGGTCTGGGCGGTGGTGGTCAGGTGGCAAAACAGCAGCAATAAAACGAATTGGCACTGGCCTGAATGCCGACGAAGAAAGGTAGCGTATCGGGTCATACTAAGGCAGAAAATGAACTATAAATCAGTTTGTTGACCAAAGATATCTAAGTTTAGGAACACTTCACTAACCAGGATGGAAGAGATTAAGAGCGTGTTGGGAAATTAAGTTTGGCGTTGGGGTTGTATGCGTTGCAATATGATCTGAATATTGGCTAAATAAAGCCAGTTTACCGAAGAAGATACCGTATACTCATAATCTTTGACGATGCGTCGGAAAAAATT
>JBBQUC010000243.1:0-6484 GCA_038212815.1 Cytophagales bacterium | reverse complement strand
GGAAATACCAAAACCAGTTCGATTACGAACTCAGCACCATGCCGGGCTGGGCGGGGTCGTCGTGGTATTGGTATCGGTATATGGACCCGCAGAACTCCGATGCCTTTGCCAGCCGCGAAGCCATCGACTACTGGCAGGATGTGGACTTATACATTGGCGGCACCGAACACGCTACGGGCCACCTGCTCTACAGCCGTTTCTGGAACAAATTCCTGTTCGACCGGGGCTACGTGCCGCAGGAAGAGCCGTTCAAAAAGCTCATTAACCAGGGCATGATTCAGGGGCGGAGTAATTTTGTTTATCGGCAGAAGGGAACGGGTGGGGTTAATCCAGAAGGTAACCTGGTTCCGCCCGTCTATATTTCCCTGAATCAACTGAATAGCCGCGATTGGTCTGCCGATGCAGTGACCTCCCTCCACGTGGATGTAAACATTGTCGAAAACGATGTACTGGACATGGAAGCTTTCAAACAATCGCGCCCTGATTTGACTGAAGAAGCAACGTTTATTCTGGAGCCAGACGGTCGGTATATTGTGGGTGCGGAAGTGGAAAAAATGTCGAAGTCAAAGTTCAACGTGGTGAACCCCGACGACATTGTGGCCAAATACGGGGCCGATGTGTTGCGGATGTACGAGATGTTTCTCGGCCCGCTCGATCAGGCCAAGCCCTGGAACACCAACGGCATCGACGGCGTGTACCGGTTTGTCCGTAAGTTCTGGCGGTTATTTTACAAAGACAACGCGGCTGGCGAGAGCCAATGGCTGGTAACCGAGGCAGCCGCTACCCCCACCGAACTGAAAATTCTGCACAAGACAATCAAGAAGGCACAGGAAGATATTGACGCTTTTTCGTTCAATACCTCAGTGAGTGCATTTATGATCTGTGTCAATGAGTTAGCTACGCTGAACTGCCACAAACGGGCTGTGCTGGAGCCGTTGGTGCTGCTCCTGTCGCCCTATGCCCCGCACATCACCGAAGAACTCTGGGCTGCTTTGGGTCACGAGCCGGGTACAGTTTCCAATGCCACTTTCCCCGAATTTAACCCGGCCTATTTAGTCGAGGACACCTTCGAGTACCCCGTGCAGATCAATGGCAAAGTCCGCACCACTATCCCCTTCGCCCTCGACCGCGCCCCCGCCGAGATGGAGCAGGAAGTGCTGGCCAACGAGGTAGTGCAGAAATGGCTGGAAGGCAAAACGCCCAAAAAAGTGGTGGTGGTGCCCAAGCGGATTGTGAATGTGGTGATTTAATATACCTGGCTGCTATCGGCAACATTACTCCCATTCCCACGCATCGTCATTGACTAACTCGGCTACAACGGCTGTCCAGCCAGTTTGGTGGCTGGCACCAATCCCCTGAGCTGTGTCGCCGTGGAAATACTCGTAGAACAGCAACAGGTCGGCGTTTTCGGGGCGGTTGTAGAACGCGGCATAGGGGCCATGTACGGGGCGGTTGCCCTGCTCATCGCGGGCAAAAATGCGGACAACCCGGTTCGCCAGTTCATCCGAAATCTGTTCGAGGTTGAGCCAGTTGCCGGAGTCGGTGGGGTACTCCATCTGTAGCTCGTTGCCGTAAAACTGGTGGTATTTTTTCAGGGCTTTAATCAGTAGGTAATTGATAGGCATCCAGACCGGGCCGCGCCAGTTAGAATTCCCGCCAAACAGCCCGCTGTCGGAGTCGCCGGGTATATACGCCACGGTATGGGTTTCGCCGTTGACCGTAATGGAGTAAGGGTGTTGCTCGTGGTATTTCGACACTGCCCGGATGCCGCCCGGCGATAGAAATTCGCTCTCATCCAGCATGACCCGCACCAACTGCATGAGTTGCGCTTTAGATACCAGCGAGAGGAGCATATCGCCATCGGCATTGGTTTCTTCGTTGGGCATGGGCTTGCCGAGTTTCTGGCGGTAAGCGCGGTAATAGTCTACCCGTTTCTGGAAATCCGATAACTTATCGCTCTTATTGCGTTTCACGATAGACACAGCAAACAGCACTGTCAGGCCCACCACCGACCTGACTTTCAGAGGCTGCACCGACCCATTGGCTTCGTAGAGCCGGTCGTAGAAAAAATTATCCTCTGTATCCCAGAGTTCATCCCGCAGCGACTCGGCAATCAGGCCGAAATGCTCGTAGAATTTGGTGGCGACATCCTCGAAGGCCTGATCGTACACCGAAATTTCGAGGGCAATGTCCATCATGTTCAAGGCAAACATGCCCATCCAGGCGGTGGCATCGGCCTGTTCGAGCAGGGTACCCGCCGGTAGGTGGCTCCGGTCAATGACCCCAATGTTGTCGAGGCCCAGAAACCCCCCGCTAAAGACGTTGTTTTCTTCGGCATCCTGCCGGTTGGCCCACCAGGTAAAGTTGATAAGTAACTTCTGGAATACCCGCTTCAGAAAATCAACGTCGGTTCTCTGGTAAATGGCCCGCTCGATGCGATACACGGACAAAGTGGCCCAGGCATGAACGGGTGGGTTTACATCCGAAAAACTCCACTCATAAGCCGGTATCTGCCCCTGTGGACTCATGTACCACTCGCGCATGAGCAGAATCAACTGGTTTTTGGCGAAGGTTGGGTCCACCATCGCCATCGGTATGCAGTGAAAGGCCAAATCCCAGGCGGCATACCAGGGGTATTCCCAGCCATCGGGCATAGAGAGTACATCTTCGTTGTTGAGGTGCTCCCAACCCGCATTGCGGCCAGTATACCGTTCAGACGGGGGAGGGGGCTGGCCAGGGTCGCCCCGGAGCCAGCGGATAATGTCGTACTGGTAGTATTTTTTGCTCCACAGCAGCCCTGCCAACGCCTGCCGCTGAATGGCCTGTAGGTCGGGCGGGGCATTGGTTGGGGTAAAACGGGCGTAAAACGCATCGGCTTCGTGCTGCCGCTTCGCAAACAAGGCATGAAAAGGCGGATCGAGCGGGTTGGCGTGAGGGGTGCCAGAGAGCCGTAACACGACCTGTTCTGTGGCACCCGGCGCAATGGTCAGCGCATAGACCGGCGCGAATTTGGTGCCTGTTTCCTGGTGCTGGCAGAGGTCGAGCAGGTGGCTATTATTCCCGGCAATGGCTACATGGAAAGCATCTTTAACCAGCGGAGTGGCGTTGGGGTGCCCAAAAACACGCAGTCGGTTGGTCTCGTTATGCGTCATCAGAGACACGGGTGTTGGCTGATATTACAGAAAGTACGAACCCGTTAGGGGATGGTCGATCAGTACGGCATCGGCTCCGGTAGTGGGGGCATGGCGACTAATGACAGGTTTTTGAAAATCAGGCTCGTAACTCCAGCGATTGCGGCACCAGAGGGTAGGCAGCAGGGTCAGTGGAGCCGGGTCGGGGCCGTGATTGGTCGCACTGATGCGGATGGCAATATCGTCGGAGTCTTGTTTAGCATACTCCACCAGTACATCGAAATACCGGTTCTCATTAAATACACCCGTGTCTAGCAGTTCATATTCGGGATCCTGTTTGCCACGCCGGGCGTTTTCGACAAGCAGTTGTTCGTACGGGAAAGCGGCCTGCGGGTACTTATACAGGAGTTTCATGTACGAATGCGTGGGGGTGTTATCGAGGTGGTAATACAACTCTTTCACATCCTCGCCGTGATTGCCCTCCTGATTAGTCAGTCCAAAAAGCCGCTCTTTCAGAATCTTATCCTGCCCGTTCCAGAGAGCCAGAGCAAAGCACACGTTCTGCCGACTGTCGGAGATGCCACCCAGCCCATCTTCGCCCCAGCGATACACGCGGGAGCGGGCCTGATCGTGCGGAAAGTATGCCCAGGCATCGCCATTGGCACTATAATCTTCGCGGACGGTAGCCCACTGTCGATCAGCCAGGTATGGCCCCCACTTCTCAAGCGGTACCGGCTTCTGGGCATTTGCCCGTAATCGTTCTAATTCGGTCATACAGGTGAAAGGGTAGCTGTGTAGCTGTTCGGGATATATCCCGAGCTAATAAATGCGGATGTATATCCGCCGTTAACAGGTTCGGGATATATATCCCGAACAGCTTTATCCTCCTGTCGAGAAACCCTCGAAAACAGTCATGCCGCCGTCGATGAAGATGCTGGCTCCGGTAATGTAGTCGGAGTCGTCGGAGGCCAGAAAAACGGCGAGGTTGCCGATGTCTTTGGGCTGGCCGATGCGGTTATACGGGATAAGCGTCATGAGGCTGTTAAGTGCTTGCGGGGTACTCCAGGCCGCCGTGTTTATGGGGGTCTGAATGGCCCCGGGGCAAATGCTGTTCACCCGGATTTTACGGTCGCCATACTCTTGCGCCAGACTTTGCATCAACATGCGGATGGCACCCTTCGAGGAGGCATAGTTGACGTGGCCTGCCCAGGGAATAATCTCGTGTACCGAACTCATGCAGATAATCTTCCCGGTGGCTACGCTCACCTCCGGGCGCGGCCCCCGGCGCAGAAACTCGCGGATAGCCTCGCGGGCGCATAGAAACTGACCCGTCAGATTCACGTTGATCACCAGATTCCACTGGTCGAGGGTCATCTCGTCAAACTTGGCATCGCGTTGTAACCCGGCGTTGTTCACCAGAATATCGACCGTGCCGAATTGGGCTACAGCCTGCTGGAACATGGCCTGCACCTGCGCTTCCTGGCTTACATCGGCCTGAATAGCCATCGCCTGGCTGCCCATCGCCTGAATCTGGGTGACCACCTCCTGCGCGGTTTCGGGCTTCGATACGTAATTGACCACTACATTGGCACCAGCTTCGCCCAGCGAGAGGGCTACACCGAGGCCAATACCGGAGTTTGCTCCGGTTACCAAGGCCGTTTGGCCCGAAAGTTTCTTGTCTGCCATGTTTGGGAAGATAAACTCTGTTTGGGTTATGACGCAGAAACCGGGTAAATGTTCTCTAGTTTATCGAAATTTAATGCCGCTCAGGTCGTTAATTTGCGATGTCAACCTGGATACCCCCCTGATCTGGGCGACCACTAACTTGGGCGACCACCTGGGGTCGCCCTTACGAGGATATGAAACTTTGGCAGAAAGATACAACGGAAACGGCGCAGGAAATTGACCGGTTCACGGTGGGTCGCGACCGGGAGATGGACGCACACCTGGCTCCCTTCGATGTGCTGGGCAACCTGGCCCATGCTACCATGCTGCGGCATATTGGCCTCCTGAATGAATATGAACTGCTGCTGCTCAAGGGGCAGCTATTGGCTATTTATCAACAAGTCGAAGCGGGAGAGTTTAAAATTGAGCCTGATGTAGAGGATGTTCACTCGCAGGTTGAACTACTGCTGACCCGGCAATTGGGTGATATCGGCAAGAAAATTCACGCGGGCCGCTCCCGCAACGATCAGGTACTGGTTGATCTGAAACTCTTTACCCGTCATCGGCTTTGGGAGGTAGCCGAAGCTACCCGGCGCGTATTTGACCACCTGCAAACGCGCTCTGAACAGCATAAGGCTGATTTGTTGCCGGGCTATACCCACCTGCAAATTGCCATGCCATCGTCGTTTGGGCTGTGGTTTGGTGCCTATGCCGAAGGGCTGGCCGACGATATGCTGCAACTGCAAACGGCCTACCGGCTGGCTAATCGCAACCCACTGGGGTCGGGTGCGGGCTACGGCTCGTCTTTCCCCCTCGACCGGCAACTCACCACCGACCTGCTGGGGTTCGAGGGGTTGCACGTCAACGTGGTGTATGCCCAAATGAGCCGGGGCAAAACTGAGCAGATTGCCCTGAACGCGCTGGCAGCGGTGGCCGCCACGCTCTCGCGCCTGGCGATGGATATTTGCCTGTATAACAGCCAGAATTTTGGGTTTCTGACCCTGCCCGACGACCTGACCACGGGCAGCAGCATTATGCCCCACAAGAAAAATCCTGATGTGGCTGAGCTGCTACGGGCAAAAACCAACCGCCTGAAAGCCCTGCCGATGGAGGTTACCCTGGTACTGAGTAACCTGCCCTCCGGCTATCACCGCGATATGCAGATTCTGAAAGAAGTGCTGATGCCCGCCTTCGATGAATTGCTCGACTGTCTGCACATTACCCGGTTCATGCTCGAACACCTCCAGGTGAAGCCCGGCCTACTCGAAGACCCGAAATACGACCTGCTATTCAGCGTAGAGCGGGTGAATGAATTGGTGTTGCAGGGTGTACCCTTCCGCGAAGCATACCGAACCGTTGGCCAGGAGATTGCCGACCATACCTACGAACCACCCCGTGCGTTGCACCATGTGCATGAGGGCAGCATCGGCAACCTCGGCAACGACCAGATTAGCCAGCGCATGACTGAGATTATGGCCGGTTTTGGAGCCGAAACTGTGAAAAAGGCCATTGACCAGTTGCTTAATTAACCGTGCCATGTCATCCCATCACGTTGTCAGAGATAAGCAGGAACCGGCCCTGTTGATTGCCAACGGCGAAGGCTGCCACCCTGAACTGCTCGGCCAACTGCTGGAATGGAGTCCGTTTGTCGTGGTGCTGGATCAGGCCATCTGGCGGGTGCTGGACAT
>JBBQUC010000242.1:0-6519 GCA_038212815.1 Cytophagales bacterium | reverse complement strand
AGCCAGTATTACGGAGCAGGCCATTTCATAAATCACGTCGAGGAATCCCATCAGCCTAACCACGGGATGGTTCGCCGTTGGAAGTTAGACTACCTGATCGAGCATGGTTTTGTACTCGACAAATACGCCAATGGCGTGGTGCTGACTGCTCTGGAAGCAATGATGGCTTAACCAATATCCTATCATCAAAAACGCCCGGCAGATTTTCTGTCGGGCGTAGCTTTTATAGGCAATTTAACCAGACTCAGGGTGTTTTAACCAGACAATCAGCACCTTGCAGGCAACCCGCCTGTTGGGCGCTTTTTGCATAGCCCATGACCCGAACTCGCTCAAACCCTTTCCGTTTTTTCTCCAGACTGGCGTAATGGCTGCTGATCCACGGGCTTAGTCGTAAGCCCAAAAACGACTCATACTCCCCTTCTCTACGACTCAACGGGCTTTTTCTACGAGTGGTGTTTCTTTAGTTGAGAACCCGCTTTGGCTGCCCCACCTTTGTATCACCCAAACGGGATAATCACTCTCAAACCAAATCAAACACATGAAAAAACTAACTAAAGTACAGGCCGCTACCATCAATGGTGGTGCGCTGACCGACAACTAATACCAGGTATTGGTTCAGCCCATTCGTCGCCCCGCATCAGCCTACTGCTGGTGTGGGGCTTTCTTTGTGGGCTTATAACGCCTTAATCTCGGTGTCAGTCAGGCCGGTTAGCTCAACAATATCAGCCACCGACAAACCCTTTGCTTTCATCTTACGGGCAACGTCCACTTTGCCCTCGGCCCTTCCCTCGGCAAAGGCTGTATCAATGACTCCCTTCAAATCGCGGTACACCTTCAGGCTTTGCTCGTAACGGTCTAATTCCGCCGGCCCCAGGTGGGCAAGTTCAGCCTTTTCAAACGCCTGCATAAAAATTGCATCCCCAAACATGGCCGGGATGTCCTGAAAGTCTTCTAAGTGACGGATAAAGTAGAGCCACTGGTCAAGCCGGGTTTGTAACTCCGCTTCGCGCAACCCAAAGTGGGGCATTTCCAGGTATATATACGTCAGCTTGTCATAAAACACCCGTCCATACTGGTCTTTGAGACGAACCGTATGCACCACCTCGCCAGTAGCCAAATCTGGCCCCTCATCGAAGGTGAAGTCCAGAATACCCACGCAATAAACCGCCTTCAACTGGTAGTCCCACTCCCCTTTCTCGGCCTGCTCCCGGATGGGAAATGTCGAGTAGTAGATAGTGCGATCTTTGAAATAGTTTTGTTTAGCTTTTTGCAACTCTACGATAAAGCGTTCGCCTTTCTGGTTCTGGCAGTAGATGTCATAAATGGCTTTTCGGTCGGAGTCGGAAGGGCCAAGCTGTTCGGCGTTCTTGAAAGAGAGGTCAGCAATTTGATCGGTTTGAGGCAGCAGGGCGTTGAGGAAGTCGATCAGCAGGGGTTTGCTGGCTTCTTCGCCGAATAGTTTCTTAAATCCGAAGTCAGTAAATGGGTTGACGTATTTGGCCTTCATAGGTAGGCAGTCAGCAGGGTTTGGTATTCGAACAACGGTTAATCAAAGGGTTCGGTTTCATTGGCTGTACTAAGCCCGGGTGCTGACTGGTGCGTGCTTTGCTCCACATCAGATAATGGCTGGCGAGGTGCTTTTTTATCCGCCCCAAAACGACTGATTCCCTCTTTTCTACGACTCATGGGGTGTTCTCAGCCCTTGATGCTGTTTTAGTTGAGAACCCGCTTTGGCCACCCCACCTTTGTATCACCCAAACGGGATAATCACTCTCAAACCAAATCAAGCAACATGAAAAAACTAACAAAACCCCAGACTGCTACCATCAATGGCGGAGGTCTTAATACCGGCAACTAATACGAGGTATTGGTTCGGCACCCAAACAGGCACCTCATTAGCTTACGGCTTGTGAGGTGCTTTCTTTGTGAGAAATTAACGCTACATCCCTTTTTAAAACCATGAATAACTTCTTCTGCGAGATTCCCCTCGCTGGCCCCCCACAGAGTGCACAACTTGGGCTTGCCAGCCTGTTTAGCCAAAAATTCCCCTTCCAGAGCGGGCCGTGCAACACGCACCAAACCGACAACCTGTACCTCTGGGGCAATGTGCAGGTCAGCATACAGGAGGGTCATTCAACGCTCTATGTAGTGGGCGAAATCTATAACCAACCGGGCATCGGCCAACCGACCCTGAGTCCATTGGCTGACGGCCCCAACGCGGCACGGAGCCTGCACAATCTGGTGCTGCAACAGGGGACAAGCGCACTTAGCCAATGCAACGGGCGGTTTTTTGTGGTTTATCACGACATAAGGGAGCAATCGGTTGAGGTGTTCAACGATCAGATGGGCATTCAGCAGGTGTTTTATCACCAGTATGCCGGGGGCATCATTATGGCCTCGGAGCTGAAGTTTTTGCTGGCCCACCCCCGCTGCCCACAAACCATCAACTGGCAGCAGAGCATCCGGCGGTCGCTGGGGTTCAATAGTCTGGATCACTGTCAGAGCCAGAACGCCTGGTTTACGGGCGTAGAACTGCTGCCCGAAGCCAGCCGGATTCGCATTCGGCCCCACAAAAACGAGATTCAGATTGGGCCCTACTGGCAACCGACCTATGCACCGCAGCCCTACCAGAACGTGCAAGAGGTGATTGATGCCTACATGTCCCTGCTGAATGATGCCGTACAAATTCGCTGTCAGGATGGCGGTGATGCTCACTCGTTTCTGAGCGGGGGTTTAGACTCGTCCATTATCTGTGCGCTGGCGGCCCCCGCAACGGCGGTGATGCGGCAATCCGACCGCCACACCACCCTGCATACGTACTCGGCCCTGACCCAAACCACTTATGTGGAAGAAACCACCGAGATGGTTTTCAACTTAGCCAAGTACCTGAATTGCCGGAACACGCAGGTGCTGATGCCTTACCACCGCATCGCGCTGGACCCGCAGGTCTGGAAAAAACGGCTTTGGCGGTCGGAGTCGCCCGCTGCCCATACCGACTCCATTACCAAAACACTGCTACACCACGCCATTAGCAGCATCAGCCCGGAAAGCCGCTATATGCTCACCGGCACCGGCAGCGACCAACTCAACGGCGGGCTGGTGCGCTGGATGCTGAACGACGACGAAGAAAACCCTGAAAATAACTGGCCCAACCTGATGACCCGGCTCACGGACGAAGCCCTCAAAAACAGCATTCCTGAGCATCATTATACGCTGTGGGGCCTTCGCCATGTGTTGCGCGACAGCTATATCCGCGACCTCGGCCAACCCAACTACGCGCCGGGCAACTGGAACTACTATGTGCAGAACAAACTGTATATGAACCAGTTTACCCTGCTCTGGGACGAGAACCGGGCGGGAAGCACCCAAAACCGGAGTGTGCGTTACCCGTTTCTCGACTACCGATTCAGGGAGTTCATCGGCAACGTACCTGCCGAGTTTCATTCGCAGCTTTTCTACGACAAACAGATTCTCCGCATCGGGTCGGTACCGTACCTGCCCGATTACATCATCAACAAACCCAAAACCCCCGCCATCACCGGCGACTACGACAACCGGATTGAGCAGTACAAAACGTTTATGAACCATAACAACCGGGCGGTAGTGGAGGAATTGATGGCCAACAACGCCGTGATTGGCACAGTTGTGAGTCGCCGGAAACTACAGGCCGAAGTGGAGCGGTTAGAGAAAAGCAGTGATCTATCGGGGTGGCAATACCTGATGCATTTGCTCAACCTGGGCGTTTTGGAAAAGCTTCCCCAGCAAACCGAAGCCAGTATGCGCTACGAAGACGTGCTGAATGAGGGAAGCCTGTTTGTCAGCACGCTCGATGCCAACACCATTGCCCAACTAGAAGCCAGGCTAAACATTGTGACCGAGGCCGACAAAACCGCGTCGGTCATTGCCTTTAAACCGGGCAGCAGTTTAATGGCCGACCAGTTCAGCAACGCGCTGTTTCTGGTGAAAGACAAGGTGCTACAGTACGAGATTGACGAGGAGGAGCCGAAATGGAAATCGTTTCTACTGGGCATCGACGGGCAGAAAACTGTTGGGAACATTCTGCAACAAACGGGCGGTGCCTACAGCGACATAAAGGCGTATCTGGATTTGTGTTTGAAAGAGGGTTTTTTAGTGCTGGGCCGCTGAAGGCTACGTACAAAAAAAACGACTGATTCCCCCTTTCCTACGGCTCATGAGGTGTTCTCAACCCTTGATGCTGTTTTAATTGAGAATCCGCTTTGGCTGCCCCACCTTTGTATCACCCAAACGGGATAATCACTCTCAAACCAAATCAAACACATGAAAAAGCTAACTAAAGTACAGGCCGCTACTATCAACGGTGGGGCATTGACCGAGAACTAATACCAGGTATTGGTTCGGCATCGAAACGCACCTCATTGGCCTGTAGCTGATGAGGTGTTTTTTTGTGCCAGGGCCGCCAAATTTCCACCACCCATCAACCCAACCCCACCGATTATCAACTAAAACCCGCCACACACAAAGCCCTCAAATTCACCCATGGCCCAGCCCATACCTTTACATCGTCAATCAGGCACAAAAACATAAACCAAACAAAAACCATGAAAACCAACAATCAACTCAATCACAAACTCACTATCAGTAAAATGACCATTTCATCGCTCAATTCGACGCTGGGCATGAAAAAATTAGCTGCCGGGCAAATTGCTGCCATCAATGGTGGGGGCCTGAAAACAAACTAAGCTAAACTCCTAAAACCAAAATACAAGCCATGAAAAAACTAACCAAAATCCAGACCGCTACCGTTAACGGTGGAGGATTCGTGTTGAACTAAGCCGCGCCAGTGTGCCCGCATAACCAAAGCACCTCATCAGCTACTAGCGAATGAGGTGCTTTTTCGCTATAATCGCCCGCCGTTTCGGGCAACTCACCAATTCCATGACCATTAAATCGCTCAAACCGTTTCCGTTTATCCTCCAGACTGGCATGATGGAGTGCGGGCCAACGTGCCTGGCCATGATTTTTAAGTATTATGGCTACTACAATATTCAGCCCCTGCTGACCAAACTCACCGAGGTGAACACCTCTGGCGTGAGCCTGTTTAGCCTGGCCGAAGTAGCGCAGCAGTTTGGGTTTGTGGCCGATGCCTACGAACTGGAGTATGAATACCTGAGCCAGATTAAACTGCCCTGTATTGCCCACTACAACGGCATCCATTTTATTGTCATCTATAAAGTTACCGATACCCACGTTTACATTGCCGACCCCGCCTATGGCAAAGACAAACTGACCAAAGAAGCGTTTCTGAAGAAATGGAACGGCATTGTGCTGACGGTGGAACCCACACCCGAAATCTTCAAAAACAAAGACCTCGACGAGACCGTCCGCAACTTTCAAAAAACGCAAACATCCATCTTCGCCATTTTTTATAAGCCCGTGTTGCTGGCTCTGAAAAAGGTAATTGTGCAGGTGTTGCTGGCCTCGGCCATGTTGCAATTGCTAGGGTTGGCCCTGCCTTTCTTCACCCAAACCATTGTTGATTATGCCCTTGTGAACCAGAACAAGCAATTGCTGATGGTGATTTTGATGGGTATGGTGCTGGTGTTTGTGGTGCAGGTGTTTGTGCTCTATGTCCGCAACATTCTGTTGGTGCATTTGCGGGTTCATTTCGAGATGGAGTTTTTCAGCCGGTTTTTCAAGCACTTCATTTCGCTCCACCAGAAATATTACGACAGTAACAAGCGCGAGGATTTCATGGTGCGGTTTCAGGAAAACATCACCATCCGGCAGTTGGTGAACCCCACCGTGATCGAGAGCGTGGTTGATCTACTGTTTGTGCTGCTCTACATTCCGCTGCTCATTGCCTACAACACCAAACTGGGCTTACTGGCCCTGCTGTTCGTAGGCATTTATGGACTCGTTACGGGCATCAGCACGCCCCTTATTCGGCGGTTGGCGTATAAGGTATTTTACGAAAACCTCAGCACGCTGGGCGAGTTTTTAGATACCCTGCTCGGTATGCAGTCGGTGAAGTTGCTGGCCATTGAGAACATCAAATTCTGGCAGTGGAAAAACAAGTTTAAGCGCACCCTCAATGTGGTGATGGCTGCCGAAAAACAAAGCATTATTCTGCATTCGCTGCAGCGGAGTGTGTATTTTCTGAGTCAGATTGCCATTTTCTGGTTGGGGGCCGTCATGGCTTTTCAGCAGGAAATCACCATTGGGCAATACCTCGCCCTCACGTCTATTTTCCTGATTGTGCTCAACGCCCTCAACAACCTCTCGATGGTGTGGTATAACCTCACCGAACTGAGCGTGAGCCTAACCCGGCTCAACGATGTGCTGTTGCAGGAAACCGAAAACAGCCGCATTACCGACACCGTAAGTGAGTTTTCGACCCTGCCGCTGACCATCGAAAACCTTTATTTCAAGTACAGCCCCTCGCAGGAGAAATTCATTCTCAACAACATCAACGTGCAGCTTCGGGCGGGCGAACACATTGGCATTGTGGGGCGCAACGGGTCGGGGAAATCCACGCTG
>JBBQUC010000241.1:0-6526 GCA_038212815.1 Cytophagales bacterium | reverse complement strand
AAACGCACCTGGTGCAGGCTATCGGCAACTACATTAAAAATAATAATCAGGAGAAATTTGTACTCTACGTTACCTCCGAGAAATTTACCAATCAGTTTCTGAACGCCATTCGCACGGATTCGCTCCGCGACTTTACCCAATTTTACATGCAAGTCGATGTGCTGGTAATTGACGATGTGCAGTTTTTGCGCAAGAAAGAAAAAACCCAGGAGATTTTCTTCCATATCTTCAATCATCTCCATCAGTCGGGTAAGCAGATTATCATGACCTCCGACCGCGCTCCGCGTGTACTCGATGGGCTGGAAGACAGATTACTCTCAAGGTTTAAGTGGGGGCTTACCGCCGACCTGCAAACGCCTGACTTAGAAACGCGCATTGCCATTATCCAGAAAAAACTGCAGGCCGAGGGGGTGTATATCGACGCAAATGTGATTGAGTACCTGGCACACAGCATCAACACCAACGTACGCGAACTGGAGGGCGTGGTGATTTCGCTGATGGCGCAGGCATCACTGAACCGGCGCGAAATAGACCTCGACCTCGCCCGGCTTACCCTTCGCAACATTGTTATTGACTCGGAGAAGGAAGTCAATATCGACTCGGTACAGGAGGCCGTTGCCGACTTTTTTGGGGTTACCGTCGCTGATCTGAAAGCCAAAAGCCGCAAACGGGAGTTGGTTCATGCCCGGCAGGTGGCTATGTACCTGGCCAAAGAAAAGACAGATTTATCGCTTAAATCCATTGGGTATCATTTTGGTGGCCGCGACCACAGTACGGTTATTCATGCTATTCAAAGCGTGAACGATTTACTGATTGAAAATTCGGAAACCCGCGAGGCTGTTGACAAGCTAAAGGGCCTGTTTAAATGAGCATTCAGTTTCTGGCCCGTTGTGCCATAAACGATGCTGCCTGGAACCACTGTATAGCCTCATCCCCGAATCGAATTATCTATGGCTACACCTGGTATCTGGATGCGGTAACCCCCGCGCCAAACCGCCGTTGGGACGGGCTGGTTGTGCTGGATATGGCCGGTAAATACAAGGCGGTTATGCCAGTGCCACTACGCCGGAAGCAGGTAGCAGGGGTGTTCCATACGTGGCGGATTTACCAGCCACTATTTTGCCAGATACTCAGTATTTTCTCGGCTTCACCAATAGACCCTGCTCCGTTTTATGCCGCTCTCCAGGCGCAATACCGGTATAACTCGGTGTTACAACTAGGCCAACCCCCAGAAATTGGCCTATCGGGTAGCCGCATTCGGCGGCTTGTCACCCACCTACTCCCGTTGGCAGCACCCTATATTACCCTATATCAGCACTATACCCCCGACCGTCGGCGCAATGTACGGCGGGCTAAACGCATAGGCTGGCTACTTACCGACTCAACAGATAGTCAACCCTTAATACATCTTTTTCGGGAGTACCATGCAGATAGGATCGAGGGCGGTGTTTCGGATGAGGGGTATGCTACCATTAGCTACCTACTTGACTGTTGCAGCCAACGGGGTTTACTAACCCTGCGCTATGCCCTGCTTAACGGGGTTGTTGAGGCAGGCACTGCATTTATACAGGCCGACAACCGAATTATTTACCTGTTTAATGCCGCCAGTCCTATAGGTCGGCGGGGCAATGCCCGAACACTACTGATAGACCAACTCATTCAGGAAAAAGCGGGCCAACAGCTTTGGCTCGACTTTGAAACCCCTGAAAAGCCCGCTATTGCCGCATTTTACCAAAGTTTTGGAGCTGTGGAACAGCCATTCTGGTCTATACAGTGGAATCGATTACGCTGGTGGGAGCGGGTGGTTAGAGCAGGACTTTCGCTGGGTCAGTACAGAATCAGAAGAACTTAAGCTCCTGTTTCAACCCGCTTTGGCTGCGGATGTCCATCGCCAGAGCACCAATAGCCAATTCAACCTCAACTTTTACCGGAATCTTGTTCAGATCGTCGGAAACCCAAATTTTAATGGCATCTCCAGTTTTGAAGAACCCAGTTTGGGGCATCACCGGGTTTAGTTTCAGCACATTTATTTTGCCGAATTTAGTTTTTACCACGTCTTTCCCCCGGTAACGCACTTTCACGGTAAACACGGTGTCGTCGTAAAAAGCGGGCACTTCAACAATCTGCCCAATACCTATTTTATTAAAATCGATGGTGCGGAGATAGTAGTAGCTACTCACCACATCGTGCACATTATCGGGCACGTTAAATACATCGCGCTCGGTGCGCTCTTCGGCTTTAACGGTATTGGCTACGTGGTTGAAGGTAATGTTCTCTTCTTTCCGGTATTTATTCTCCTGGAGGTTCGTGTAGAATTTTTGGGGCAGAATAGCCGTGGTATCAATGTACGACCGCCACGTGTCGCGTACCCGCGATACCAGATCGAAAGGACCCGTGGTACGGCCAAACACATTTACTTTATAGCAAGGCCGGTCATTTACTTTATACAGCGTGGGAGCCACATCGACAATGGCTTCTGCGGCATTCAGAAAACCATAGTGTACGCGGTATTCAATGTGCTCGCCCGGCCCGAAGCTCGTGTTCGGCACCCGGCGGTAGGTATCCATACTGGTAAAACCGTATAGGATCACGCTAATGATTCCGATAAGAGCCAGTACTTTTTTCATGAGTATTCGTAAACAGTTATTAAAGCGACGGATATGTTTGTTTCAGATACGTTAGATAACGCGAAAAGTTGCCGTTAAATTTCCTGTCAAATTCCGTGCGAAACTGATTTTGTTGCTTTCGGTACGTTAAGTAGCCAATAAAGTAAGCATTGTTAGGCAGGTTTCGTTTGCCAACACGCCGTTTTTTTATTGTCGGCCCCATTTCTGTCCCTCTCAACGTATCGATGGAACTGACAATTTGACCAATAAACTGCCATTTTAACTGCTCCTTTTGGGCCACCGGGGTGCGGGGTGTAAAGGAGTTATACAGGCTATCGAGCAGGTGGGTGCCGTGCAGAATATGGTCGTCGTACCGCTCAAAAAAGGCTTTTTGAACCAGATGCTTGCGGTAAGCAGCCGAGTTGGGGCCAAACTTGTGAGCCATAAACCGGGCGGCTCCGTACTCACCCACAAAGTCGGCGAGGTTCTCGTTATATTCCAGGTTATCCTTTATAAACAGCGTTCCGTGCGTCAGTTCATGGATAATCAACTCAGCCAAACTACCGGTTGGGCGTTCCAGCATACTCGATAAAATAGGGTCTTTAAAGAACCCCAGGGTAGAGTAGGCCGACACTTCACTAATACGCGTATCGTAGCCTGCCCGTTGCAAGGCACTATCGGCCTCAACCAAGCGGGTATGATCGAAAAAACCTTTGTAGGAGAAGGTGCCGAGAAAAGGGAAATGGTATTCCACCGGTACGAGTTTATACCGCTCGGCCCCAGTCAATACCCAGAGCAGCGGTTGTCTGCGCTGATCGTAAAATGTGGTGTAGTTTTTTGAGGGGTTGAGGCCCAGAGAGTCAACCGCAAACTGTTTAATTTCGCCAATGAGTCGCAATTGGGCTTTCAGCGAGTCAGGGTAAGCGCTGTCAGCCAGCACCTCAGTCACGGGTCGGGTATTCCACATAATATGGAGTTGCCCTTTGGCCTGCATGTATCCGTAACTAACCAGTTCGCGCTGCCAGATACCCAGACCCAGCAGCGCGATCACTATACCTAACCCAATTTTTTTTTTCATTGGTTTATTCCCACTTCCGCTCAATATCTTCCAGGCTCATGCCTTTGGTTTCAAACACAATAAACCGGGCAAAGAACAGGCCAAGCAGCACTACGGTTGCATAAATCATAAAAATACCCCCATTTTTTCCGAGCGCAGTGGCCGCCAGCAGCGGGAACGAATAACTGACCCAGAAATCAAAAAACCAGTGGTATGAACTGCCCAAACTGGTGGCAAACCCGCGAATCCGGAGCGGATACACCTCCGAAATAAGCAGCCAGCCCAGTGGCCCTAAACTGATGGCGAAAAAGAAAATATAAACGTAGATACCACCGATTGCCAGAATCCGAAATACGTCGGGACTGAGCGATTCCTGCGAATAAAACGCAAACGCAATGGTTGACAGTGAGGCTGCCGTACCCAGCAGGCCGGTATAAAGAATGGGTTTGCGACCCCATTGATCAATAAACCGCACGGCCACTAACGTACTCAACGTGTTTACGATACCCACGCCCACCGTTGCCATGATGGCTCCCTTACCAAACCCTGCCAGTTCAAAAATCCGGCTGGAATAGTAAATCACGGCGTTGATACCCGAAAATTGTTGGATAAAGAAAATGCCGATACCAATGAGGAGGGGAGTACGCAGGCGTTTCGAGAACAGTTCGCGCCAGTCGCCTTTACGGGAGGCTTCGTCCTGCACCGTTTGTTGAATTTGCGCCAGTTCATAGTCAACCATATCGTCGGGATGGATGCGGCTTAGCACCTGCCGGGCTTCGGCAGCTCTACCTTTGCCAATTAGCCAGCGCGGACTTTCGGGCACGAAAAACATACCGCCAAGCAGAATAGCCGCTGGTACAATGCCCGTGCCAAACATAAGCCGCCAGTTATTGGCAGCATCGGAGAAAGCATAACCGACCACAAAAGAGATCAGAATTCCGATGGTGATGGCTAACTGAAAGAACGTAACTAACCGGCCCCGGATATCGCTGGGCGCGATTTCGGCGATATAGAGCGGCACGGAGAAGGACACAATGCCGATGGCCAACCCCAAAAACAATCGCCCAACAATGAGTATGGTTGGCGAAGGAGCTACGGCAGTTAAGATAGAACCGACGACGAAAATAGCAGAGGCCAGAATATTGATGCGTTTCCGGCCCAGTATATCAGCTAACCGCCCACTTAGCAACGACCCGGCCATACCACCAGCCAGCACGGCACTAACCGTCCAGGCTTCGGCCTGTGCCGACAGGTGCCACTCCTTATTGATAAAGGGAAGGGCTACATTGATTACGCCCGTATCGAAGCCAAATAATAATCCGCCTGTAGCCGCAATGGCCGCAATGACGTAAAGAAGCAGGGTTTTGTTCATGTAAACGAGGTTAGTTTTAGGAAATAGATATTGAATTGAGTGGGGTAACTAAACGTCAATACTCGCCACGGTAGTCGGCATATTGATTTCTTTTTCCCACTTGGCCACCACACAGGTTGCTACCGCATTGCCCATGACCGAGGTGGCTGAACGGCCCATATCCAGGAATGGATCAACCCCCAGAATGAGGGCAAGTCCTTCGGTGGGCAAGTCAAAGAGGGCCATCGTGCCCGCAATAACCACCAGCGAGGCACGGGGTACGCCCGCAATCCCTTTAGAAGTAATCATGAGCGTGAGTAGCATCAGAATTTGCTGTTGCAGGCTGAGTGGTACGCCATAGGCCTGTGCCAGAAACCCGGTGGCAAAGGTCATGTACATCATAGACCCATCGAGATTGAAGGAGTACCCCAGCGGCAGCACAAACCCCACAATCCGGGGCGAAACGCCGAAGGCTTCGAGCGCTTTAATCTGCTGCGGCAGCGATGCCTCCGACGAGGCCGTACTAAACGACAGCAGCAGCGAGTCTTTCATGGTTTTAAGCAAGTTGAAGAAGGGTATTTTCATCACGGTGCAGATGCCGAGCAGCACCACGAAAATGAAAAACAGTAACCCGCCGAAGAAACACAGCAGCAGGTACGCATACGATACCAGAATGCCCAACCCTTTGGCCGCAACAACGGCGGTCATCGCGCCAAATACGGCGAACGGAGCCACCTGCATCACGTAGCCCACCATTTTAAACACCAGTTCACTGAGTGCGTCAAGTGCTTTCATTAAGCCCTTGCCTTTGTCGCCAATGGCTCCCAGCGCTACGCCAAAAAACAGCGAGAAGACCACAATCTGAAGAATTTCATTCTCGGCCAGGGCGCGGAAGGCACTATCGGGGAAGATGTGCAGGATAAACTCTTCGATGGTGTTCAGCTTTTTACCCGTAATGCCTACATCGGTGCCAGCCGCCGGGCGGGGCCAGCTCTGAATCTCGCCGGGGCGGGTAATGTTCACCACGACCAGACCCACAATAAGCGAGAGGATGGTCGCAAAATAGAAATACCCCAGGGTTTTGATACCAATACGGCCTACTGATTTAAAATCGCCAAGTTTAGCAATTCCCACCACCAGCGTGGAGAATACCAGCGGGCCGATAATCATTTTAATCAGTTTCAGGAACACCTTGCTTAGTATCTGAAACTTCTCGCCAATGGCTTTGGCCGTTTCGGGGTCGTTGGTGCTGCTCAGAATTTGGCCGAGAATAACTCCCAACACAAACCCGATGACAATTTTAGTAGTAATGGTTAGTTTCATAGTGAGCGACAAGATACGGATTTAGTCTAAAGCCTGATATACGACCATCCGAAACTTGCGGACAAAATCGCTGTAGTAGGCGTAGGGCTGCACATTGGTAAACACCAGCAGGATTAGCTCTTCTTTAGGGTCAATGGTAAACTCTGAGCAATACATACCGCCCCAGGTGTAGGCTCCGGGCGTAGCCTG
>JBBQUC010000240.1:0-6547 GCA_038212815.1 Cytophagales bacterium | reverse complement strand
ACTCAGCACGCACCTGCCAGATAGCCTGCCTAACGTATGGTTGAAGCAGCTCTGTTTTCATAACTCCAAAATTTCGTTGTGGGGTAATGCGTATTGGTTATCCAGAGTGAGCAGCACAATATGATCTCCCTTGTGGCTTTTGGCCAGCACCCGCTGCACGGCTACCTGCCGGAACACCGCATCGGAGTACATGGTGAGTGTTTTGGTCGCTTTATCGCGGATAGCGATTTTAAACGGAATGGGGTTAACCGGAATGCTAGTGGTGGGCGATAGATTAACCGTGTTTACGGTTAGTTGGCCGGTGGCGGTAGCGGGCAGTTGGCATTTACCCGCGTCGGTATAGTGGTCAACCACCATTTTCTGTCCAACAAAAGCGGCTGAGCAGTTGCTGAATGTGTGCTGGGCCACACTCAGGGTAGTAAGGCTACACCCGGCCAGGGTGAGCAGTAACCAAGTTGCTTTCTTCATGAGTATATTGGTTTAACAATACAAGGGAGCAAGCAAAGATAGGGCCGGGTGTAGCTGTCGGTACTAAGTAGCTGTAAAAGAGTGTAAAGGACTTGTAAAAGTTTGGCTTAGAAATTGGTATTGGCCTGTTTGAGGTCCAGGGGCTTGATCCAGATGTTTCGATACAGAATATTATGCCCTTCGGCCTGGAGTTTTAGCCCACCGGGAGTATCGGTAATGCCTTTGCCGTCGTCGTTTCCACCATCAATACCAGAGTTTGGCCCGCCCCATACCTGGGTAATGGCCTGATTCGTATGCGCTTTTTTGCCGTTTAGATACATAGTCACCATTGGGTTCTCGGTGCGTTTACCGTCCACAAATCGGGCCGCCCGGAACTCAATGTCGTAGGCATTCCATTTGCCCACGCCGTTATATAGCTTATAGGGTGATGGGGATTCGTTGATGACTGCACCCAAGCCATGCTTGGTAGTATCGCCGTCGAATATCTGAATCTCGTAGCGGTTTTGCAGATAAACACCACTGTTCCCACCCGGTTCGGTTACCATAAACTCAACGTGAATACGGGCATCTTTAAACGCTTTTTTGGTCACAATATCGGCGGCACCGTATAGGCCACCGGCAGCAGCAGGGTCGTTGGTGTTCAATACCATGCCCGGGCCAGCGGGGTCTTTCTGCAAAAACCACTTGATGGGCAAGGTAGCCGCCAGGCGGGGACCTTGCCAGTACGTCCATTTCTCGTCAAGTATTTTGCGGGTGCCATCAAAAAAAACCTCGGCACCGGCCGGGGCTTTGGCCCCTACGCCAATGGGTTCTTTAGTGGGGGCAATAAGGGCCGTACCGAGTGCCACAACCAGCGCGGCAGCAGGCAGAAAGAGCGAAATAGGTTTCATCTGATTCGTTTGAAAATTGTTGATTTAGCCTAAAAGCCGTTCGCCCCCTACAATTACCCGTCTATGGCCCATTTCATCGGGGTGGGGTTTATCGAGCCAGTGACTTACTACCGCTTCATTCGTATCCGGGTCGCCAACACTAATAGTGGCAACTCGGCCTGCTCGTTTAGATATCTGGCGTAGTCTGTGTTTGTCATCAGGTTGATTTGAAAATAGTGTTTGCCGTAGTTGATGGCGTTTTTTTCTAGTTTGCTGGAAAAGTAAGAGCCAAAGTCCGAAGCGGTATAGCTGGTTAACCGGTTGTTCAGTACGCGCTTGCCATCAATCCAGATTCCATACTTTTTGTCATTTTTCCAATCGGTCAGCAGCGCGTCGGTTACCACGAGTTTGGGCAGGGGGGGTATGAGTTCCACCCGTTCTTTCTCGGCTGCCGATAGTTCCGAAAACTTCTTGCGAGGGGCCATACGGTGCTTATCCAGGTTGGGCATGATTACTAATTTATCACCGTACAGTCGCTCCATGTCCGTTCTGTCAGCTTGTCTTTTTTGCTGGTGGGCTGCTGCCGGTACGCTAGTCGCTGGAGCCACCTGCGCCGAACTGCTGGTGCCGAGCAGTACCGTTACTGCGCCGAACAAGAGGGCCGCACTAGCCCCGGCAAGCCATGCTTTGGCCCGCGATGTTTGTTTTGTCATCATCATCAATCGTTGTTTTGTGGTTTGAAAAGTCAGTGTACTGCTCAACTGAACGGGGGTCGAACTGGTCAGTGAACTGGTCAGTTTGCTAAGCAGCAGGTATTGATAGTGACGTACGTTCCGGCAGGTGGTGTTCACAGCCTCATCGGCCAGAAACTCGTGATTGAGTTGGATGGCCCGCCTATACCAAAACAGCAGTGGGTTTACCCAGCCGAAGCAGAGAAGCAGTTCTAGAAACAGTACATCCAGCGAATGCCGCTGCCGGATATGGGCAAGTTCGTGGGTGAAGAGTTCAGTTTCTATCTCACTATGGCTGTAGGCAGCCTCATCGACAAAGAGATAAGTCAAAAACGTATAGGGCATACCGTTCTCTGGAATCCGAACCAGCGTGGCTCCCCGAAACGGCTCATTGGGATATCGGCTAATCTGGCGGACCAGTCGGTACAGGTTTCGGGCAAACCGCGCCAGCATCACCGCCGTTCCCAACGCATATACGCCAACCCAATAGGGCACAACCGCGCTGTCTGATTGGGTCGGCAAGCTCGTTTGCCTGATTACACGGGTCAGTCCGTAGTCAACCACCTGCATGGGCCGAATACCGGGCAGTGGCCCTGTAGCCCGCCAAAGATCAATTGCCAGAAAGGGCAGCATGGCTGAAAACAGCAGGCTGGCCAGCAGATAAACCCGTTTAAAGCGATGCATCTGCTCGTTTTCGAGCCAGATATGGTAGAACCCGGCTGCCAGTAACAAGCTCAACCCAGATTTAAGCAGGTAGGCAGTCATGGCTTTTTCTCGTTCAGTTGAGCATCGATAAGGGCTTTCAGGGCTTCAAGCTCAACCGCCGACAAGCCCGTTTCGGTGGTGAAAAAGGAGGCAAACTGCGCGGCTGAGTTGTTGAAGAAGTTCTTGATTAGTCCATTGACGTGACTGGCGAAATAATCGTTGCGGGCAACGAGGGGATAGTACTCGCGGGAGTTGCCGTACTCGCGGTAGGCGACAAAGCCCTTATCGGTCATGCGTTTGAGCAGGGTGGCCACGGTAGTGGCGGCAGGCTTGGGGTCGTCATAGGCATCAAGCAGGTCTTTCATAAACGCCCGCTCCCGGCCCCACAGGTGCTGCATCAGGGTTTCTTCCGTTGGCGACAGTTTCATACTCTATGGTTGTAGTTGTTATTCTACAAATGTAGAGCACAAACTACAACCAATCCAAGCCGTCGCCCAACTTTATTTTTGGGGTAACTCTACTCGCTTCTTAATGATTTCACTGGATTCATCAAGGCGGCCCGCACGCTCTGGAAACTCACGGTGAGCAGGGCGATGGCGACTGCACCAACACCGGCTACAGCGAATATCCACCAGCTCACATCGGTCTTGTAGGCAAAATCCTGCAACCAGCGGTGCATGGCCCACCAGGCCAGCGGACTGGCAATGACAATAGCAATCAATACCAGTTTTAGAAAGTCTTTAGAGAGTAAGGCCACAATGCTACCCACGCTGGCACCCAGCACTTTGCGTACCCCAATTTCTTTGGTGCGCTGCTGGGCAGCAAAGGTGGCTAACCCAAAAATACCGAGACAGGCAATCAGAATGGCAATGAGCGATGCCGCCACAAAGACCTGCCCCAACTGACGCTCCAACCGAAATTGACTGGCATACGTCTCGTCGGCAAAGAAATACTCGAATGGATTTCCCGGAAAGGTACTTTTGAACAGCGTTTCCAGCGTAGCAATTTTGGCGGGCAGGTCGCGGGTATCCACCTGAACGGTGAAGAACGAATAACTCACCGAGGCCAGATAAATGACTGGATCAATGGCCTGCCGCATAGACAGATGATGGTAGTCTTTCACCATACCCACAATCTCGTATTCTTTTCCCCAAAGCATTTTTTTACCTGCTACGGGCTGTTTGGGGTCATAGCCCAACTGCCGCGCGGCCCGCTCGTTCACAATTACTTTGGGGGCATTGTTCCAACTGGCATCGGCCTCCGCCTTTGTAAACGGCCGACCCTGGATCAACTGAATGCCGTACGTATCGAAGAAGCGTTCGTCGGCAATAAACATCTTGTAGTTTTTCTTATCGTCGCCCGGATTGGGGTTGGGCCGCGTAATGCCCGCCGTACCAAAGTTGTAGCCAATACCCGGAACATTGTTCGACCCGGCCACTTTCTGGACAAACGGCAACCGGGCCAGTTCCTGCTTGAAGGCATCATTCCGGTTGCCTTGCTCATCGGTGGCTACGGTTGGGCCGGTCAGCACCAGTAGTTGATTCAGTTTCAGGCCCAACTGATTGGTTTGCATAAACGAAAGCTGCCGGAACATGACCAGCGTGGCCACGATGAAAACCACCGAAATGCCAAACTGAAATACGACCAAGGCTTGCCGCAGGGGTAGTCCACGACCTGTAGGCGCCGGGCGGCTGCGTAGGGCAGTTAGTGGGCTGGTGGCACTCAGCACAAAAGCGACATAGCTCCCCGATGCCAGGGTCGTTAGCAGAACCACCCCTGCCAGCCCAAACCAGAAGCCCGACTGATTGAACACCGCCAGCGACAGTGTTTTGCCAACAAACCCGTTGAATACATCCTGCAACGCCAGGGCCAGCACAATGCCTATGGCCACACTGGCCACACTCAGCAGCATGGTTTCGGTCAGAAACTGCCCCATAAGCTGCCCCCGTTCGGCCCCAATTACCCGCCGAACGCCCACCTCTCTGGTCTTTGTGAGCGATTGCGCCGTTGAGAGATTGATATAATTGACCCAGGCAATCAGCAGAATCAGCAGGGCCACACCCCCTAATGCGACCACTAAAGACAAGCTGCCGAAGGTCTGGAAAGGATAGGTGAACGTTGGTGCCAGATGCAGGTCTCGAAATGCCTGTACGTGATACGTCTGCTCGCGACTCTCCGGGTTAGCCTGATGAATTAGTCGGGTCAGTTCTGTTTCGAGCAACGGCACATTGGCTTGCGGATTCAGGTGGAGGTAGAGGTTGGTGAACCCCGATTGCAGGGTAGTTGGGTCGGCCCAGTCATTACCGCTGCGGTTAGCCGCCGGGTTGAGGGTCGAGAAGGCCAAAACGGCCTGCGTCTGTATATCAGAGGTGGCGGGTATATCGGCAAAAACGCCGGTAACGGTGTATAATGTATTACCAAACTGATTGCTCAGCGTGAGCGTTTGCCCAATGGCGTTACTCGACCCAAACAACTTACGCGCCAGCGTTTCCGACAGGGCCAGGGTTTGAGGTTGGTCGAGGGTATTGCTGCCCGCCCGCAAGGGAAAGGTAAACGCCCGGAAAAAGTCGGCATCGGAATACACGATCTGATTTTCGCGGAATACCTGCGGAGTCCGCCCCGTGGTAGTCAGTACCCCCGCGCCAATGCCCTCTGCCACGCGCACCACATTTTCGACGGTCTGAAACCGTTTCTTCACTAACGGCCCCACCCCCGGCGGATGGTAGTATTCCTGGTTTTGCTGCCGGTCGCTACCCACCACCCGGTATAAGTTCTGATAGTGTTGCTGGAACCGGTTAGCCGACCACTCTGAAGCGATGTACTCGAAAATCAGGAGAAATGCGGCAATACCGAGGGCTAACCCCGCCATGTTCACGCCCGAAAAAACCTTGTTTTTCCAGAGTTGGCGAAGGGTGATCTTAAGATAGTTCTGAAGCATACCTCTATCTCGTCAACTCTCGTGCCACAAGCTAAAAACGGCCTTGTAAGCCCACATAGTGCTGTTTCCAGATCATACCTGTCCGGTTTCGGACAGGGAGATGTTCGGAATCGGACAGTTGATTTCAGGTTTGGAATGCCGACATCACTTCAGTGCTTCCACTACGGCAGGGTATTGTTCCAGCCGCTGAAAGGCCAGCAGCGACTCGATGGTGGATTCGGCACCAGCGTTGCGGTTAATCTGGGATGCCGACAGAATGCCGTCGAAGCCCCGGCCTGTGGCGGGGTCGTACATGGGTTGACGGGCGGGGTTTTGGCCCAAAAACCAGGTGGCTAGTTTGGCGGCCTGGGTGGCATACCGGGCTTCGCTGGTTTGAGCGTAGAGTTCGAGCGTGGCCCAGAGCATGGGGCGAATCCCGTAGGCGATCTGCGAAAAATGCGATTGCTTCACAAACGTCAGGTCATTGCCTGTCTGCGCCACCGTAAATGATTCCAGAAACCCTTCGCCCAGCAGGTAGGGATAAAAATTATCGACCTCGCGCTTGGCGGTGGCAATCCAGGCGGGTTTGTTCAGGGCGCGGCCCGCCCGCAGCAGGGCATAACTCTGGTCGCTGGCGTAGGCATGCCAGCCATTGTCGAAACTCAGAATTGCCCCAAACGGGGCTTTACCTGCATCGCCATACTGCATAGCCACTATCCCCTCGCCCATCGCTTCCATCAGTTTCATAAGCTGGTCGCTGGGGGTGGCAGAATTCTGCTGGCGGTAATTGAGCAAACCCAGCAAAATAATGGCGGCCTGGTCCGTGCCGGATCCGAACGGAAGCCAGCGGGGTACTT
>JBBQUC010000239.1:0-6547 GCA_038212815.1 Cytophagales bacterium | reverse complement strand
TCAGAACCGTGATGGAGGCCCGCCCGGTTAGGGCATCTCGTCGCGGAGTTTGATTAAAAAGCCTTTTAACTCCTGTAGTTTCGCCACCAGTTTGGCCGTTTCGGTCTGCGCCGACGAGCGGTTTTTGAGGTGTTCTCTAGCCCCCTGGAGTTTAAACCCTTTTTCTTCGACCAACTCAAAAATCTCGCGGAGGTGCTTCACCTCGTCGGGGGTATATACCCGGTCGCCGGAGCGGTTCTTTTTGGGTTTCAAGGTCGGGAACTCCTTTTCATAGAACCGCAGCCGCGAAATATTCACCCCGAACATATCGGCGACCTCCCGAATGCCATAATACCGCTTGGTTAACTCCTCCATACTACAAACTTGCTGAACCATCTGTTAAAACGCAACTTTTGGCGTAATTTTGCGAATTCTACGTGATTATTGTTTATGACTTCTGCTGAGATACGCCAACATTTTTTAGACTTTTTCAAAAGCAAACAACACCTTATTGTGTCCTCGGCCCCGTTGGTGGCTAAAAATGACCCAACCCTGATGTTCAATAATTCGGGGATGGCGCAGTTCAAAGATTTCTTTCTGGGCAACGGCACCCCGCCCTCGCCCCGTGTGGCCGATACCCAGAAATGCCTGCGCGTATCGGGTAAGCACAACGACCTTGAAGATGTGGGGTTCGATACCTATCACCACACCATGTTCGAGATGCTCGGCAACTGGTCGTTCGGTGATTATTTCAAGAAAGAAGCCATACAGTGGGCGTGGGAGTTGCTGACGGAGGTGTATAAATTGCCTAAAGACCGGCTATATGTGTCTGTCTTTCAGGGCGATGAAGTCGATGGTGTACCCTTCGATCAGGAAGCCTACGACCTGTGGGAGCCAATTGTGGGGCAAGACCGGATTATCTACGGCAACAAGAAAGATAACTTCTGGGAGATGGGCGATACCGGCCCCTGCGGCCCCTGCTCCGAGATTCACGTTGACCTCCGCACCGCCGAAGAAGTTGCCGAAACCCCCGGCAAGTCGCTCGTCAACGCCGACCACCCGCAGGTGGTGGAAATCTGGAATCTGGTGTTCATGCAGTTTCAGCGCAAAGCTGCCCGTGGTGACGAACCGGGTCTTCTCGAACCCCTGCCCGCGCGGCACGTCGATACAGGCATGGGGTTTGAGCGGTTGTGCATGGCGATTCAGGGCAAAACCTCGAACTACGACACGGACGTATTCACCGGCACCATTGCCGTCATTGAGCAACTATCGGGGCAAACATACACCGGAAAAATGGATAAGAGCAACGTGGCTATGCGCGTCATTGCCGACCATATCCGGGCGGTGTCGTTCGCCATTGCCGATGGACTGGTGCCGAGCAACGCCAAAGCGGGCTACGTCATCCGCCGGATTCTGCGCCGGGCCGTGCGCTATGGATACTCGTATCTCGGTCTCACTGAGCCGTTCCTGACCAAACTGGTGCCGATATTGGCCGATCAGTTTGCCGATGTATTCCCCGAACTAACCGCACAGCGCGAGTTTGTGGCCAATGTAATCCGGGAGGAGGAAAGCTCCTTTCTCAAAACCCTCGGTTCCGGCCTGACGCGCCTGGATGCTATTTTTAGCCAGCTAGCGGCTGAGAGTAGTTCGGTAATACCTGGCGATACAGTTTTTGAACTAAACGATACCTTTGGCTTTCCAGCTGATTTGACCGCGCTGGTTGCCCGCGAAAAAGGCGTTGAGATTGACGAGGTTGGGTTTCAACAAGCGTTGCAGCAGCAAAAAATCCGCTCGCGCAAAGACGCAGCCTCGGCCACCGGCGACTGGGTTGAACTGGCCGACAGCGACGGGGTTACCTTTTTGGGGTACGACCATACCGAAGCCAATGCCCAACTGGTCAAATACCGAAAGGTGCAGAACAAACAGGGGGTTCAGTACCAACTTGTGCTCGACCAAACGCCGTTTTATGCCGAATCGGGCGGACAGATTGGCGATACGGGTACGCTTTCGCTCGATGTCGCCCAACTGTCGGTGACTATTACGGATACCAAAAAAGAGAATGACCTGATTATCCATCTCACCGACGACCCGAGCATTGAGCAACTGGTTGCTCAATGTGATGGCAAACTGCTTACTGCCCGCGTCGATGCCCACCGGCGGGGGATGATTAGCAGCAATCACTCGGCCACACACCTGCTTCACTCGGCCCTGCGGCAAGTGTTGGGTACGCACATCGCCCAGAAAGGCTCGTATGTTGGCCCCGATGCCCTGCGGTTCGATTTTTCGCACTTCACCAAAGTGACCCCTACTGAAGTGGCTGAGGTAGAGCGAATTGTGAATCAGAAAATTCGTGCGGATATTCCGCTCGACGAAAAGCGAAACGTACCCATTGCCCAGGCTAAAGGCATGGGAGCTACTGCCCTGTTCGGCGAGAAATACGGCGATTTTGTGCGGGTCATCACCTTCGATCCTACGTATTCGGTCGAACTCTGTGGCGGCACCCACGTACGGGCAACGGGCCATATCGGGCTGTTCAAACTCACCTCCGAAGGCTCCGTTTCGACGGGTGTACGGCGGATCGAGGCCAAAACCGCCGATGGAGCCGAGGCCCTGGTAAATGAGCAGATGACGGTGGTAAGCGAACTGAAAGAGTTATTGAAGGCTCCCAAAGATGTGGTAAAAGCCGTGCAGAGCCTGCTAGACGAGCGGACCCAGTTGCAGAAGCAGATAGAAGCCCTCGAAAACGAGAAAGTACAGCAGTTGAAAAACGAGCTGCTGGCTCAGATTGAAGTCGTTAACGGGAACGCCCGACCCGGACATCATATCTTGGTAAAACAAGTTAACGTACCTAACACCGATGCGCTGAAACAACTCGCTTATGAGCTAAAAGCGAAGGTAGATAACCTCGCCTTAGTGCTGGGTGCCGACATTGGTGGGAAACCACAATTAGCCGTATTGCTGCCCGATTCGCTGATTCAACCGCCTGAGCGGGGAGGCCGCAACCTACATGCCGGGCAGGTGGTAAAAGAACTCGCTAAAAACATTAAAGGTGGGGGCGGAGGACAACCCTTCTTTGCTACTGCCGGTGGTTCTGATCTCAGCGGTCTGGATGCCGCTCTGGAGCAGGGCCGAAAACTGCTCACTAACTGACCAACTCACTACTGACTAACTGAAACCAGCCTTATGTTCTCTACCGATCCTGTTCTGATGCTCAGTCATGCCGATATTTACCAGGGGAGTAAACTAGTGCTGGGCGATGTCAGTTTTGCCATCCACAAAGGCGAATTTGCCTATTTGATTGGTCGCACGGGCAGCGGCAAAACGTCGTTACTGAAAACCCTGTACGCCGATTTGTGGCTACAGCACGGCAAGGGTGAGGTGGCCACATTTGCGCTGGAGAAGCTTAAACCCCGCGATGTGCCGCAACTGCGCCGGAAAATCGGGATTGTGTTTCAGGATTTTCAGTTATTTTTCGACCGTACGGTAGAGGAGAACCTCAAGTTTGTGCTGAAAGCGACGGGTTGGAAAGACAAGGCCAAAATGGATATCCGTATTGCCGAGGTGCTGATGCAGGTAGGCCTAGGCACTGCTCAGAAACGAATGCCCCATCAGATATCGGGCGGGGAGCAGCAGCGCGTGGTTATTGCCCGTGCCATGCTCAACGAACCCCTCATTCTGATTGCCGACGAGCCAACCGGCAACCTCGATCCCAGTGTAGCCGACCAGATCATGCGGGTTTTTCAGACCATCAACAATGCTGGCACCGCCGTGCTGATGGCCACCCACAACTATGACTTGCTCCACAAATACCCCGCCCGCACCCTCCGCTGCCAAGAGAGCCAAATCATTGAATTAGCTGGGTAAAGTGGTCATTGAATTGTCATTGATGGTCATTAAACCAATGATGATTTTATGACTATGAATGACTACTAATTTTACAGCACGGCCAGCCTGCGCAGCACAAAATCGCGGCCATTTTCGTAGAAAAGGCGATTTGCAATCTGGGCTATAGACAGGCCATCGGGCAGGCTGCTATTGGCTTCGGCCAAAAACCCACCAAACTCAGCGATAAATTGCTGCCTGAACGCTCCAATATGCGTTACATCAGGGCAACAATCCAGGCCATCGACCAAGCCGTCGAAGTCGGTACCAATGCAGAGGCTGCGGGTCAGAAGGTTGGTAATGGCTTTTTCTGCCCCTGCTGCTCCACCCGTTTCCTGGCCGACCATTCGGGCTACGGCAATGGCATGAACAACGTGTAGGTAAAAATGCCGGGGGTGGAAAAAGGTCGCGACATCGCTGCTGTTCTGGGCGTTGCGGTCTTCACTCCTGACGCACTGCCGTATTTTGTCCATTCGGTGCGAGGGCGTACCAAACGTTGGTTGAACACTAAATTCAGGGTCGGCAATAAAGTCCGTGTCGGTTACCAGCCGCAACGCATCGGCCCCGTCCTGAATAATGGCAATGTTGGTACTGCCAACGGTGCCATCGTCGGTAAACTCCGAATAGCCCAGAATTCGCTGATCCAGCGAGAGGCCAATCAGTCCATCAGAGGCCAGAATAGCCGCAATATCTTCGTTGAATAGATTGATGGTGCTGGCGTTGAACCCAATGCCGCTCCGGGCAATGTAGGGGTTTGGCTTGGCGAGAAGTAAGCGGTGTTCCGTGGTGCCGTCGTGGTTCTGGATGGTCGATGTTTTCAGGATATAATCGCTGAGACTTTCGCCGTGACTAGTAAACCAGCAACCGGTAAACCCGGCATGGGAGCAAACCAGCGGGGCGGTGATGCCCTGCTGCTGCCGAAAGGCATAAAACTGTTTCCGGGCCAGCCAACTCATGTGCTTCACATCGGGCAGAATGTGTCGGTTATAGAGTTCCCGCGCTATCTGTTTTCCGACTTCAGTGAGGCCATTGTGGGTGGGGCGCAGGTTGTTTTCAATAAAGCCACTCTCTCTAAACCCATCGGCGGCATAAGCCTGATTGGCAAACAGCGCATTGCCACTGTCGATATGCGCCAGGTTGATACTGATAACCCGGTTGGCCGTGGTAAGCGTCGTCAGGTTGGTCAGGATATTTGCCATGATGGTGGCAGCATTTGTCTCGGCCAGGTTCGACCGCAGGCAGTGCAGCCCTTCTACCGAGAACACCAGTGCCAACGGATCGGTTGGTTTGGGCGCAAAAATGGGGGTGAGCAGTTTCTGAACTGACCTGCCCCCGCCTGACAAGGCCAACAGGTTGAGGTCATTCTTGACTACTGAGAAGGCATCGTTGGTATCGACAAGGTGTTGAAACTGGGATGCTACTAGAATATTGCCAAACTTACCTTTCGTCACAATATCCATGAAAGGCTTATTGTCGATGATGAGTTTCAATAGGCCCCGGTCTGGGCAAAAAAGCACGGCAATAGCCAGCTTATACTGGCTGTCGGTGAGTTGGCTGAGCGATGCCTGCGAGACCAGCGAACTCTCGACAAACGGTTTGAGCAGGCATTTGCGCAGGCTAATGAGTTTAAACCCGGCTAAAAACTCGCTGCGGGTGGCCGTTCGCCAGGGGTTAAACAGGGGCAGGCCACCCGTTCCGGGTTGGTCACTAGGGTTAGCAAATTGCTTTTTCAGCGTCGGATGAAAATGAGCATCAAAAAAGAAGTCCATGGCTATGAAGTTTCTATTGGCTGTCTGCCTGCCTATAAACGGGTGCTTTCCAGTTTTTTACGTCCCACGATTCGGCCAGGGAGTTGCGGCACACATGGGCTAAGGCTAAGGAGCGGGTCTGGAGTAGCGCCTTGTCAACGGGTCGGGCTTGCAGGGCTTGCCCAACTTGTACCATTGCACTTTCTACGCCCCCATCTTCGGCATTGCTGCCGCCATTTTCTACCATTGCCAGTTCGCCATAATAAAGTTGCCAGAAACGCTCTTCGGCCCGTGCCAGTTCAGCCTGATCAGACGAGGTTGCCAGAACAGAAACCGTTTTGGTAGCCTCTTGATACAGCGTTAACTGCAAGTTCAGGTAAGGTCGCCGGGCTTCATTCCGACGTGCTTGTACTGCCGAAAATATACCCCAAAGGGCTGTTGCTACTGATATTACCAGGCCGACCCATTTAGCAGCTTTTTCAATATCCATTTTTCAGAGTGGGTTTAGCTTACGGCCTCTACAGGTTGAGAGTTGGCATACTGCTCCCCTGCAAACCTTGCTGAAAGGTAGCCCTTTACTACACCCGTGGTGGGGAAATTTATTAAGCGTAGTGCTAACTGGTTAGGGCAGCACTTTAATCTGAATGTCTTTATAGAAGACCTTACTTTTTGGGTCGTGGCCCTGTAGGGCTATGGTGCCGCTGCTGAGTTTATGCTCGGCATTACCGCCGGTGCGCTCGGCATTATCAGGTTCGGTGTACTGATTGATTACCTTACCGTTGAGGCTAACCGTGATGGTTTTACCCTGTACGGCAATTTCTTCGGTGTACCATTCATTATCGTTCACAAACGTTTCTTTCACGTCCTGAAACGAATAGACACTACCCGTTTTGCGCCAGTCGGTATGGGTTTGGTTCACCTGAATTTCGTACCCTTTG
>JBBQUC010000238.1:0-6562 GCA_038212815.1 Cytophagales bacterium | reverse complement strand
TCATAGCTGGTGTTACCCTTATACGCCGACTCGCGGAGCAGGAGACCAAAACCCGCTACGGCAGCGGCAAACTGAAAGTCGGGCGCGGCCTGAATGATCGGCAAGGGCTGGCCTGTTACGGCATGGGTACGTAACTGGCTGGCCGACGCATTGGGATGTTTGTAGCGTACTTTCAGGGTTAGCCACTCACCGGCAGCGGGCGTATTGGCAGGCGTTGGCGGAACGGCCTGGTATTTCAGGGGATCAACGTTGGGCACATAGTTGCTGGTCAACCCTGTCGGAATAATCTCGTAGAGTGCCGTAACGGTATGCCCCGCGCCCATCTCGCCCGCGTCTTTTTTGTCGTCGTGGAAATCTTCGTTAGTCAATCGGCGGTTTTCGTAGCCAATAAGCCGGTAGGCTTGCACCCGGCGGGGGTTAAACTCGACCTGTAGCTTCACATCTTTGGCCACCGTGTAGAGTGTGCCGCCAAACTCCTTGCCGAATACCTGGCGGGCCTCCTGGGCAGTGTCGATGTAGGCGTAGTTGCCGTTGCCTTTGTCGGCCAGGGTTTCGAGTTTATTGTCTTTGTAGTTGCCCATACCAAACCCCAGCACACTCAAAAACACGCCACTTTCGCGTTCGTGCTCAATGAGCCGCTGCAAGGCTCCATCATCGGCAATGCCCACATTAAAATCGCCGTCGGTGGCCAGAATAACGCGGTTATTACCGGCAGTCCGAAACTGTTGCCGGGCCACACTATAGGCCAGTTGAATACCCGCGCCACCTGCCGTAGAACCACCCGCACTGAGGTTATCAATGGCCTGCTGGATGCGTTGGCTTTGGTTGCCAGTGGTGGCAGGCAGCACCAACCCGGCATTGCCTGCGTAGGTCACTATGGCTACATGGTCGATGGGGCGCAGTTGGGCTGCCAACATCGACAGGGCCGTTTTCACGAGCGGTAATTTAGTTGGCTCATTCATCGACCCCGACACGTCGATCAGGAATACCAGGTTAGCGGGGGGAAGCTTGTCATTCGGGATGGTGCGGGCCTGTAATCCAATTCTGACGAGTTGAAGACCCGGATTAAACGGCGATTGCGCCAGATCGGTGGTGATGGAAATGGGGTCGTTGCCGGTAGGTTGTGGGTAGGCATAGTCGAAATAATTAATCATTTCTTCAATACGAACGGCATCGGGGTTGGGCAACTGCCCCAGGTTCAGCATCCGCCGAACGTTGCTGTAAGCTGCCCGGTCCACATCCGCCGAAAACGTAGCCACGGGTTGTTGTCGCACCAGCCGGAACCCATCTTCGGCCAGGGGTTTGTATTCCTCCGTGTTGGGCGTATGGGGCATTTTTTCGTTGGGAGCAAGCACCGGGTTTAAGAAGGGAATCGGGGCAACAACGCACTCCACTTTTACCCTGGCGGCCCCTTCGGGAGCAACAATCGCTTCATCGGCATTGGGATCGCCTTCTTGTATGTCTTCAGTGGCAATGGCTTCGCTTAATTCGACAATCGATGGTAAGGTGTGCCGCCGAAGTGAACGAGGGTTAGTTACAGCCTGGCGTTTGGCTTCTCGACCATAGCCCGTTTCTACGAGTTCATTTAAAGCACGCCCATCGGGCCGCATGGCTGCATTAATGACCGAATCGGCTCCCACTCTTATATCGACGGTGGTGAAACCAATCTTACTGAACTGGATGCGGGCCGTATGGGTAACCGGAATAGGGAGTCGGTACTGACCGCTGGCGTTGGTAGAGGTGCCGGTGTGCGTACCTTTCAGGGTTACCGAAACACCCGGTATCGGTTTATTCGACTGGGCATCGGTAACGGTGCCGGTCAGCACCCGGCTGGGGCTGAGTTGGATAAGCGCGAGGGCCAAAAATGCCCCCCACAGCAAAAGATAGTATTTGGCGTGCATGGTTTTATGGAATTTAGCGTTGACATTCATCCAGTAGATGCAAGTGCGCTGTTGATTCCATACGGCATGTTTTTTAACCGGTTTCTTCGCTCCCGTCCCGACCCTGACCGCTCCAGCCGCCCCGCCGATTTGGTGGCGGCCTATAAAGCTACGGGCGACCTGGAGCAGCTAGGTGCGCTGTATGGGCAATATATGGACCTGGTATATGCCGTTTGTTTCAAGTATCTACGCGATGAAGAAGAGAGCAAAGATGCGGTGATGCAGATTTTTGAGCAATTGATTACCGACCTGAAACGGCATGAGATCAGCAACTTCCAGAGTTGGCTGCATACGGTGGCCCGTAACTACTGTCTCATGCAGCTTCGCTCGCGTAAACTGACCGTGGGCGATGAGTGGCTGAGCGAGAATCAGGAACCCGACTCCGATACCGAGCGGCCCATACAGGCGATGCCGGTGCTGACCGACGATGCCGGCGAACCCGACTGGGTGGACCAGAATTTAGCCAGCCTGAACGGGTGCGTGGCCTGCCTGCCGCCCGAACAGCGCGTGTGCATCGACTTATTTTATTTGCAACAGAAAAGTTACGCCGATGTGGCCAACCTGACGGGTTACGACCTGAAACAGGTGAAAAGCTACCTGCAAAACGGTCGGCGTAACCTCAAACTTTGTTTAGACAAACACCGTGGATGAGTTGACCCCACATACGCCCCCTACACTCGATGAGTTGCGGGCCTACCAGGCCGGGCAACTGAGCGATTCGGCCCGGCACCGTATAGAGCGGCTGCTGGTCGAAAACCCCTTCTATGCCGATGCGCTGGAAGGTCTCGACGCGCTGCAACAGGCCGGAGCCTCGCTGCCTGACCAAACCGCCCGCCTGCGCGAAGCCCTCTACGCTCGGGTACATGAATCGGCTAACCAACGGCGGTTATGGCCCCTCTGGATTACCACCATGGCAGCCTCTATTCTACTGGTGATGAGCGTGGCTCTCTACCTGATTCTGTTTCAGCACAACCCCCAGCCCGTAGCGCGCCATACCAAACGGATGATTGAAATAGAACTGCCTCCTAAACACCAGCAGGCTGCCAACCCCGATTCTGTGGCCGCCCGAATGTCCCTTCCAATGCCTATCCAACCGCCCGTATCAGTTGCTCACCTGGCCAAAAAGTCGGGCAGGCCAACCCGGCAACTAGCGGCTGAGCCAGTAGCCACAGTCGTGGTTGAGGCAGGCAGACCTGATTTAACCAGCGACTCCGGCTTTAAACGGATTGAGTTGGCCCCGTCCGCCTTGCTAGTCCTACCCGCTCAGGTTGCCGTAACAGGACTAGTAACTGACTCGGCCAATAATCCGCTCCCCGGTGTAACCATTCTGGTACCTGGTACGCAACAGGGGGTCAGCACTGATGCTCAAGGACGGTTTCAGCTCGATAGCAGCCTGGTGGCAAAGGCACGCTTAACGGCTACCTATGTTGGGTTTAAACCCGCTACCTTCTGGGCTACCGACCTGGCCAATGGGCCAATTAAACTAGCAGAAGACACCCAAACTCTCAATGAAGTAATCAGGGTTAGTGTGGCTAACGCAAAACGTAGCCCGACCAGGCCAGCCCGTGCGTCGGCAGCGTCGATGCCAGCCAATACCGGGCAGGCATTCCGGGAGTTTATCGAGAAAAACCGGCAGCGGCCTGTCGAGGCCATTGAAGAGGGGGTGTACGGCACTGTTTCGGTTCAGTTTACCGTACACTCTGGCGGAGAAATTCAGGCCATCCGCATTACCAAATCGCTGGGGCATGGCTGCGACGAAGAGGCCATCCGGCTAATTCGTACGTTTGGCAAGTGGGCCGAAGGGCCGCAGGAGGCTGTAGTAACGTTCTAATACACGGGTTTATAGGCTACCGCGTCGATGACCATCTTGGCAATAATCTCGCGCATAATCTCCGACGAGCCACCGGCAATAGTGCCCACCCGCACATCGCGGTAGGCACGGGCAATGGGGTAGTCTTCCATATAGCCGTAGCCACCGAAGTATTGCAGGCAGGTATCCACCACGCGCTTTTGCATTTCGGCAGTGTAGAGCTTGGCCATCGAGCATTCTTTCACCACCACCTCGCCCTGCGCGTGTAGCCAGCAGGTATGATACACAAACTGCCGGGCCATCTCAATCTCGGTGGCTACATCGGCAATTTTGTGGCGAATGGCCTGGAACTTGCCAATTTTGCGGCCAAAGGCTTCGCGCTCGTTCAGGTAGTCCAGGGTCCAGTCGAGGGCCAGGTCGGCCCCGGCTACAGCCATAATGGCGGCTACGAGCCGTTCGGTTTGCAGGCTCTCCATGAGGTAATAAAACCCCGCGTTCTCGTGACCAATCAGGTTTTCTGCGGGTACACGCACCTCATCGAAGTGAATTTCGGCGGTGTCGGAACTGTGCCAGCCTAGTTTGTTCAGCTTGGTGCGGCTCACACCGGGGCTGTCTAAGTCCACCACAATCAGGCTAATCCCGTTTGAGCTTCGCTCAGTAGCATCGGGTCGGGTTTTTACGGTAAGGGTCACAAAATCGCCGTAGGTGCCGTTCGTGATGAATGTTTTGGCTCCCGTAATGATCCATTCGTTAGAGGCACTGTCGCGCCGGGCAGTGGTTCTGATGGCCGACACATCAGAACCGGCGTTGGGTTCAGAGATGGCCAGGGCCGCTACTTTATCGCCAGCAATGGCCGGTACGAGGTATTTTTGTTTCAGAGGTTCGCTACCCGCTTTCGCAATGTGGTTCACGGCCATGTACTGATGCACACTCACCGCCGAGGCAAACCCGCCCATACCACAGCGTGAAAGCTCCTCCAAAAACACCACCGAGTACCAGAAATCGGCATCGGCCCCGCCATAGGCTTCGGCAAAAGCGAGACCCAGAAACCCCAGATCGCCCAGTTGTTTGAAGACCGATTTTGGAATTCTGCGGGCGGTTTCCCAGGCATCGGTATGCGGAATGACCTCGCGCTGGATAAACTGCCGGACACTCTGCCGGAATAACTCATGATCGTCGGTGAAGTACAAAGAAGGGCGTTGCATTGGGTAAAGATGTTGGTTTGTGGGCAGAACTCATAACAATTACCGGAAATTGCGCGTTACCCCGTCAAGAATCAACTCTATTTTATCTTATGCAACCCCCCTTCTCTCGCCACCGCTTTGCCTGCCTCTTTAGTATTACCTTGCTCCTCTCAACCATTGGCCATGCCCAGCAACGATGGAGTGCCGGACCACGGCTAGGGGTCAACGTATCGAAATTTGCTGGCTCTGATGTTGTCGCTAATAATTTCTATCCGGGCCTGGCGGCTGGGGCATTCCTGATGTACAGTTCAGAAAGTCGGTTTGGGGCCTCACTCGACCTGTTGTATTCGCAGCGGGGTGCCTCGTTTAAAAACCTGGCTGGTACGGGTGCTACGGTGAACGAACGCGTCAATTATTTGGAGATTCCCATTGCCTTGCGCTACTTCCTGAACGAAGAAGGGCATTTCCGGCCCAATATTTTTGTTGGCCCATCGGTGGCGTTTCTACTCGATGCAAAAGCGAAAGCAACGGGAAGTACAGGCAGCACCGTTACCACCGATGTGACCAATTCATTCAACAAAACGGAGTTAGGCGTTTTTGGCGGTTTTCAGCTAAACTTCAAAGGTGGCCCCCGGCAACGGTTTTTGATCGATGCCCGTTACACCTACGGACTAACCCCCGTTTTTGCTCAGGCCATTGTGCCCACCTCGCAGCAGACCCGTAACTCCACCATTACCCTCACCCTGGGCTATGGCTTTGGCCTGGGCCGCGATTATGGCTACGGCCGTCGACGATAACAAACTACCTGACTACCCCCGACCGAGGTATGACTAAACTCTATACCGACCTGTCGTGGCTCTACGATGCCATGTACCAAACCTTTATCGACTATGACGCCGAGTTTCGGCTCTATGCCGATTTGATGGCGGAGTACACGCTCCACTCAATTCTTGAAATTGGCTGTGGCAGTGGACATCTGGCCAAACGTTTCACCGAGCAGGGGTACGATTATGAAGGCATCGACCTCAGTGAAGACATGCTGGCACTGGCGCGGCAACGGTGTCCGGAAGCCTTATTATCCGTAGGCGATATGCGCACCCTGAGCTTGCCCCGCCAATTCGATGCCGTCCTGATTACGGCCCGGAGTATCAGTTATATTGTGGAGAACCAGGAGGTGATGGGCACCTTTCGCTCCCTGAAAAATTGCCTGGCGCCGGGGGGCAAACTTATTTTCGATTTTATTGATGCGGCCTCGTTTTTCAGTAAGCTTGATGAGTCGGCCAGTATTTATCACCAGGCTCCGTATCAGGGCGAGGTATTCAGCCGCCAAAGTCGGTACATACCCAATCTGGCTACGGGCTGGACCTGGACCTGGCACTCGGCTTTTTTCAAAGAGACCCGCAGCCAACCCGAACCCATTGCTACCGATACGGCCACACTACGCGCTTTTTTACCTGACGAACTGCGGCTGTTTCTGCACTTGGCGGGCTTGCAGGTCGATGCCCTTCGCTGGCAGCCAACCTACGCTTTCGATACAGGTATAGTGGTGGCGAGTATGCTTTAAAAGAGAACGAGTGCCCCAACCTCCGTTGGGGCACTCGTTCTCTTTTTACTACAATCCCTCCTAG
>JBBQUC010000237.1:0-6581 GCA_038212815.1 Cytophagales bacterium | reverse complement strand
CAGGAGGATGTACAGGAGGCCGCGCATCTGCCAACTAGTGAAGCCAGTGTGCTTAGTCAGTTGGCGCACGAAGACCTTTTGCGGCTGATTCAGGAATTGTCTCCGGCCTACCGCATGGTGTTTAACCTCTTTATTATAGATGGTTACTCCCATGAAGAAATAGCTGCCCAACTGAATATATCGGTGGGTGCATCCAAATCGAATCTAGCCCGGGCGCGGGAAAACTTACGCGCCATGCTTAAAAAAAAACAACTACTAACCTACGATGAGTATGCAAGAGTTACCCGATGATGGTCTGGACGAACTCTTCAGAAAATCGGCTGAAGAGTTCATTCCACCTTACGATCCCGCTGCCTGGCCGAAACTTGGCCAGCAGCTAGACCGACACGACCGCCTTATGGCTTGGGGGAAATGGCTCCGCTGGGGTCTGCCAGCCCTGCTGTTATTCCTGTTAATGGGTAGTTATTACCTGTTTACCCAACTCCCATCGAGTCGCTCTGGACTGGGTGCCAGGCAACTACAAAACCAATATACGCCAGCTAGCCGGAGTAGAACAGAAACGGCAGACGTAATACGAGATCGGCAGCCTCTAATTGAACCAGCATCACGCCAGACCGGGTCACGCCAGACTGGGTCAGGTGTTCCGTCAGACCAACAAAGTGCGGATTGGGACGCGCTTCGGTCGGACCGAACGCCTGACCCAGTTCAGCCAAGTCAGGCAGTCAGTCCAGACCGGGTCAGTCCAGACCGGATCACGCCAGACCGGGTCAATCGTGATTTGAGCAGTAATGCTGGCTTAGATCTTACTCCACTTGCTCCGGTACGCCATGCAGTCGGTCAGGAATTAGTGACAGCCCCCGACAAAAAGCGGGTTAGATCAGCAAGATCACCAGTCGATGTGGTGGCAGTTCAGCAGCCTGCTGTTCAGGAAAGCCGGGCCGATGTGGGCACTACCCGACTAGCCATTTCGCCCAGAGAGCATACACCAGTTCGCTCACGCGGACTAGCTACGCATAATCCCGATAGCCCCGATACAGAACTGGTATCCACACCGGGGCAACCAACTACCGACCTAGCGACAACTGAGCCAGGGCCGACAGCTACCCTACGCCCTGCCCAACCAGAGCGACTTGTGCTGCCCGATATGACGTTGCTGGCCAGTCACCCGGCCATCTGGCCCCGGTTGCCCCTACCAACTCATCGCGTGGTTATGCCGGAGTCAAGTCCAGAGAAACCTACGTTGAGCCAGCCGCACCAGCACCTGAGTGTGCAATTTACAGTTGCGCCCGATTTAAGCACTATCGGCCTGAAAAACTTTGAGCGGCCCGGCACCAACATTGGGGTCATGCTGCAATACCAGCTTTCCAGCCGACTTAGTGTGCAGCTTGGCGTGTTGCGCAGCCTGAAAATTTACCAGGCAAAATCGAGCGAGTATGCCTGGCCGATGGGGGTAAACTGGCCGGTGTGGCCAACGGGAGTTAATGGTCGTTGCACGATGCTCGACATTCCACTCAATGTTCGGTATGACGCTGTTTTACGGCCTATTGCCCCTGGTTATGCCCCCGTGAAGTGGTTTGTGAGTGGCGGCCTGACCAGCTACGTTACCCTCCGCGAATCGTACGTTTATCAGTATGCCAACCCTAATGACCCTAAAATTAAATACCGAAACTGGGATAGTCCCACGGGCAAGTACGGGTTTAGTAACCTGAACCTGTCTATTGGCTACGAACGTCCCGTTAGTCGGCGGCTATCGTGGCAAATTGAGCCGTTCCTGAAAGTACCCCTTAAGCCCGTTGGTTTTTATCACATACGGCTGGTAAGCACTGGAGCGTTTTTCTCCCTACGCTATCATCTCTAAAACCTCATAGTTTTAATTCATTCCGTTTACTCTATAACTCCTCAGAATAATGAACATCCAGACAACAGATGCAGCGGTGAACCGTGGGCAATTCCTCCGAGAACTTGGTATGGGCAGTGCCGCGCTGATGGCCTTTTACTGCATGGGTACGCTCACCGCCTGTTCCTCAAAAAATGATCCGGCTCCGGTTACCCCTGGTGGCACAACCGGTGGCACTACAGGCGGCACAACCGCAACCGGTATTACGGGTAATGCCGACCCCGCTAAAGGGGCCGTTGATTTTACACTAGACCTAACCGATACCAATTATAAAGGTCTAAAAACCGAGGGTGGATTTGTGTATGTGAACGACATTATTGTGGCCCAGATAAAAGGCGGTAGCTTTGCCGCTGTAGCGAAAGTTTGTACGCATGAAGGCACCACCATTGAGTATAAGCTAACCGACACGGCTTTTTTCTGCTCGAATCACTTTTCGCGCTTCAATGCCGATGGGACTGTAAAAAACGGCCCGGCGGCCAAATCGCTGAAAGCGTTTAAAACAACACTTAGCACCGACGGCAATAAACTACAGGTAACCGCATAGCCAACCCCTATGAAGATTGCAATTAGCTTTTTAGGGCTACTACTCCTGAGTGTAGCCTGCGTTCAGGCTCAGGATAGCACCGCTACCCGGCGCGATACCCTCCGCACCCAAACGCAGTCAGGCGATGACCTACTGGCCGGTCTAACCGACTCGGTTGCGTCTGCCCAGCCCCTGCTACCCGACCGGATGTTGCTGACCCAACGCGCTTTCTGGGGCAGAAAAGGATTGTTCAGAGTAATGGGGATAGCTCCCCTAACCACCGAAGGGCGCGAGAAGGAGCTAAAAATCAGGCGAACTATGCTGATTACGCACCAGATAACGGGCATACTGACCCTGGCAGGTATGGTAGCGCAGGGTATTGTTGGGGCGCAGCTCTACAAGGCGCAGGGCGACGATTATGTGCGTATAAAACGTACCCACGAAGCCATTGCTGCCGGTATCAACATCTCGTATGCAACAACAGCCCTGCTCTCGTTTACGGCTCCGCCCCCGCTGGTAGGCCACCGCCGGGGCATTAGCTCCATCAAACTGCATAAGTACATGGCATTTCTGCATTTGGCTGGTATGATTACAACCAACATTCTGGCTCGTGCTATCAAAGAAGACTACACCCTGAAGCCCTATCACCGGGCGGCAGCCTACACTACATTTGGCGCGTACGCGGTTTCTATTATCGTGTTAAAATTCTGACAGTTTATGGCTAAGTCATTGTTTCTGTGCTGCCTAATGGGTAGCCTGGCCCTCTCATTTACCCACCCTAAGGCCGTTCGGAAGGTTATGGCCGACAAAACAGCCTCAGTGGTTACCTATACCATGCACCACCCCATGCACACCTGGGATGGTGTGAGCCACGACGTAAACAGTGCCATTCGGTACGACGATGAGTCCAAAAAGATAGAAAGTGTGGCCGTATCTATTCGGGTAGCCTCGTTCAATAGTGACAATGCGAACCGCGATTCGCACGCGCTGGAAGTACTGGAGAGCCTGAAATACCCGAATGTGACCTTTGTTAGCCAAACGATGCAGATTGCGAATGATGGCACCGTGGCCATACAGGGTAACCTCACGTTTCATGGCGTAACTAAACCCATTACCGTGCAGGCTACCCGTAAATACGAGAGTACTACATTAACTGTTGACGGTGGCTTCGACGTAAGCCTGACTGATTATGGGGTGGTTCGACCCTCGTTGCTGGGTATGAAAACCGACGACACTATGAAAATGAAGTTTATGATTGTATTTAAGTTATAAAGGAGTTGTTAGCGTAACAACTCCTTTACTTCGTTGCGATATAGAAGAAATCCAGGCTACCGGCGGGGTTAGTACTCACTACATAATCATCATGTCTGATTTCGGCAGCTACCCCATCGGCCTGGAGCAGGCGGTTGCGGTTCAGGCGGTTCATCAAGTCGTAAGGCAACTGGAGCCACCGGCGGGGCAGGCGGTATTGCAGGTTCAGAATATCGAAGCGGGTCAACTTCTGTACCGACGCTTTATTCTGCTCATAATAGGTCATCACCTTCTGGTTGCCATGAATTCCCTGCGTCTCTATCGACTGAAAATAGCGGGCCATCAGCCCCTGTAGGTCGTTGGCCAGGTACTCCCGTACGTGCCAGGGGTTGCGCGTCAGCGAAAACGCCCGGTTTACGGTAGTTAGCAGCAACTTGCCGCCCGGTTTCAGCACCCGGTGGGCCTCTTTTATAAATAGGTCGTCATTCTCGATGTGTTCGATCACCTGAAACGTCACCACAAAATCGAAGCTGTTATCAGGCAGTGGGGTCCCATCGGCACCACTCAAGGGGGGTATATTAGCCTGAATGAACGCAGATTGGGGGTATTCGTGTTGCAGAGAAGTAATGAGTTCGGCGTTTTTGTCGATACCCGTATAGTGGTCGGCAGCCTGCGTGAGCAGTTGCAGCCCCCGGCCCCAGCCACAACCAATTTCGAGCAGATTGCCCCGCACCAGTTTAGCAGCCTCGGTATAAGGGAACAGCAACCGCTGGTGTACAGGGTTATCCGACGCAATTTCGGCGGAGGTTATTTCAGTGGTCTTGTACATAAACACAAAATTAGCCTATATTGCCAGAAAAGTCCGCAACTTACGTTATCAGATAGAGAACTATACCGTTATCGAAAGCGATTTATTCATCATGCGTCTTTTCATCAGTTTCCTCTTAAGCCTGGTAGTGGCCAGTATAGCTACTGCGCAGCGTGTGCAGCCTGTCACCAGCACTACTTTGGCGGCACCGGCTACAGAGTGGGCCATTACCTCTGTCAGAAGCAAATTTCTACTTGTCGATACAACCACTGTACGGGTATATATGAGCCTGACTACCCAGCGGCCCAATGGCGAGGAGCCACTAACCGCCCAGGAGTTGATCGACCATTTTTTGTTGAACTACGTAATCTATCCCGATTACAATAGCCGCGACCGGTTGGCCTATGGCAATATTCCCCTAACGGCTGAGTCGGTTACTGCCGATAGGAACCGGCTGGTAGTGAGCTACACCCTAAAACGACCCAAAGAGTTACCCACGGCTCTGTTGCTGGCCGAATTTACGGAGACTGCATCGGGTAAAAAATCGCTCAACGATCTAGTACTGCGATTCAGAGCCAGTAAGTTGACCGACCGGTTTGCGCTGTTTGACCCGGCAGGCCGATTGCCGCAGTTCAGAAATTATGCCACCGTAAATGATACGGTGTTGATTCGGGATGTGGCGGGTACGCAGAAAACCCTCCACCTGTTCCGGTATCGGCACGAGTTCGACCCGGCGCAGTCTCCGATGAATACCACTACAAGGCCAGCTCCCAAATCGCTGGAGATTGATACGGTTCTGACCGTACAAACGAACCAGCCATTCGGGCTACCTGCCGAGGGACTGTACTTTTTTGTGGAAGATACTACGGATACCTATGGGCTGGGCCTGCTGGTAAAAGACCGGCGATACCCAAAACTGACGCGGCCCGAAAAAATGATTCGGCCCGTGATGTACATGAGTACCGGCACCGAAATCAACCAGCTCAATACGGCTAAAGATGTGAAGAAAGCCCTCGATCAGTACTGGCTCTCGCTCATGTCGGGCAATGAAGAGGTGGCCCGCCGGGCCATTGCTGCCTACTATGGCCGGGTAGAAGAAGCCAACCGGCTGTTCACTACCTACAAAGAAGGCTGGAAAACCGACAAGGGAATGATTTACATTATTCTGGGTGCACCAGACCGGGTGCAGCGCAACAAAGAGCGCGAAGTTTGGATTTATACCCGACGGGCGAACGTATCAGACATTAACTTTGCATTTAATCGTAAACCGAATCAATTTGTCGAAGACCATTACGAACTGGTTCGCTATAGCGAGTACCAGCCGATCTGGTATCCGATTGTCGAAGCATGGAGAACCGGCGCAATCCGCGAGTAGAAGAGAATCAACGCAAGTACAAACCCGATGCGGCCCGCCCGCAACTGCGCCCCGAAGCCGACGAAATGGTGTTTGGGATTCAGTCGGTGCTGGAAACCCTGCGTTCCGATCAGCAGATCGACAAGCTGTACCTGGAAAAAGAACTGAAACAGCCCGATATTCAGCAGTTGGCGTTTCAGAAGCGGGTCACCATCCAACGGGTACCGGTAGAGCGGCTGGATCGGTTCACCCGCAAAAACCATCAGGGAGTGGTTTGCCTAGTAGCGGCCGTACAATATGTAAAACTCTCGAATGTAATTGCCGATGTATATGAACGGGGCGAAACCCCATTTCTGCTGCTGCTCGATCGGATTACCGATGTCCGTAATTTTGGGGCTATTGCCCGTACCGCTGAATGCGTGGGGGTACAGTGTATCGTAATTCCGGGGCGGGGGGCGGCTGCCATCAACTCCGATGCCATGAAAACCTCATCTGGTGCCTTAAATCATATCTCAGTTTGCCGCGAGCCTGACCTAACTGAAACAATAAAATACCTGCAAAATTCCGGGATTCACGTGGTAGCCTGCACTGAAAAATCGCACCGCGATTTGTATGAGCGCACAACCAGTCTCACCGGCCCGGTGGCTATTGTGATGGGTTGTGCGCTCATACTAGTGGATAGCCACATCAAAATTCCGCTGCTGGGTGTGGTAGGGTCATTGAATGTATCCGTAGCCACCGGCGTAGT
>JBBQUC010000236.1:0-6603 GCA_038212815.1 Cytophagales bacterium | reverse complement strand
CGATTAGTATTATCCGCCCCACCGACGTATCTTGGATTCAAGATCAACTCAACCATCGACCTCGTAAAAGCTTAGGCTATCTAACCCCGGCTCAAGTCGCTAAGAACAAGCTTTATGCACTGCAAATGTGAATCCGCGTTTCATTTTTGATTTATGTTTAAAATTAGATTTTGAATATAAACGTTTTTATAAAGCGTTTTCGCAAAAAGTGGCCCTTTGGGTTTTGCTAAAGGGTTGGCTTTGTGTTTCGGGACAAAACTAAATGTTCCACTTGTGCAGTTGGCTAAAATTGTTTTTGAAAAATGTGCGTTGGGAAAAATAAAAATACAGAAGCGTTGGCTCTCGTGTCAGCTGTCTGATGGTTCATTTGTCCAGTCATTTGTTTATGTTTTATTCTATTGTTCATTCTTGCTTTGTCGTTCGTTAGGTTTGCAGGTAACTCCCAAATATACGAAAGTTTCGCAGTAATTTCTGTATTTATTTGCATTATATTAATTCATATTAGTGTTTTTCCGTGAAAACTATAAGAAAGACGTTACTACTTCTGCTGCCCCGAATATAAATTTTTGCGCTATTTGGTAAGCCTAACACTGTCTCTTTCAGTAGGCCGAGTGGGCTTTTGATACCCTTTAGAGTGCGCTTGCTCCTACAGGTATAAGCTACTAACTTCCTATATTTCGCTTCACCGGCTTCAAATACACTGTTTCACGCCCCGCCAGCCAATCTGTATCAATACCTTCCACCCCAAAAACCCGATCCCATGTCCGCTCGAAACAGTGAGCCGCATCGGATAAGGCAATGGAAACGGCTAAGGCTTGTTCATAAAAAGTGAGTGGCCGCTGCCAAATCAAATCGCGGTGAATGGCGAATTGAGCACCGAGTACGAAGGTGTACCCGGCTGGCCCGTCGGTGCTAAACAGGGCCTGGTGAAACCCACGAATATCCAGACTATGCCCATCCTCGTTTTTGCTCCATGACCGGAACAGCCGCTCACCCTGATTATCGTCGGTGTCGATGATGTGGCCTATCCAGTCGAAGGGTTTGTGAGGAGGCAACTCTTGGGCAATGGCCCGCAGTCGGGGGTGAAAATCGTAGGCATGGTCGAAGGGTTTGCCCTGACAAAAAATGGTGTAGTCGGCTAGGGTATAGTAGCGATTGACAATATGATGCAGGTAGGTATGGGCTTCGCGGCCCAGGTTGGGCAACGTCACCATACTGGCTCCAAAGGCACTTGAGGTTTCGTCGCCACTTTTATCATAAACCGTTCGCTGAAACGCGGGCGGTACTTTACGCAGCCAGTTCAGTTCTTCGCGGTAGCGGGCAACAACTAATTCGAGCGGGGGTAGGGGAGGAGTCAAAATAGAAACCCGTTTCGGACAAAAATACTGCAACCTTTTTACGATTGTTGCATTATGTTCCCAAACAACCCCCTGGTACCCCCGCAATGCCCGTGATTATACCAAACACCGAGTCGAGCACAGGCCAAACCGAACCGTTTGGGGCTGTATATGACCGGCTGTATGGGGCCATTTTTGGGTATGTGTTCCGGCGGGTGGCCAATTACGACCGAGCCTGCGACATTGTTTCCGAAACGTTTCTAAAAGCTTGTCTTAAGCAGTCGGCGTTTCAAAGCAGGCAGGGCGTACCCATTGATGCCTGGATTTACCGCATTGCCACAAATGAAATCAACCAGTTTTTCCGGCAGCGGCACTACGAACCTGTATCGCTGACGCAGTTGACCGAGGATGCTGGTTATGACCCACCTGCGCCCGAAACCCTGGAAGCAGAGCGTGCGGAGGCAGAGCGACAACTGGCCCAACACGCCGATTTTCTGGCTGTGCAACGCATATTGCTGACTTTACCACTTCCGTATCAGGCTGTGCTGGCCCTGCGCTATTTTGAGCAGAAGTCAATTGCTGACATTGCCCTCATCCTGAACAAACCCGAAGGCACCATTAAATCGCTGCTCTCGCGGGGAGTTGCAAAACTGCGCCAAGGGATGGTTATTAAATGACACCAAGTAAATGACCCTGAAACAATGGAATCTGACGATTTTTTGCACAACCTGAACCGCCCTGAGGTGGCCGCTCCGCAACACCAGCAGCACCTGCGCATGACGTTGCTGAATACCCGTAAAACAGCCGCACTGAGCGTTTGGCTGGTAGCAGTACCCTGCTTTTTTCTCTTTTGCGTGGCTATGAAAACCTATTTTGGCCTGAACGCGCACATTCTCGATACCTTTGCCGAACTCTTCCAATCACTCGACCGCTCGCCCCAGGGCTGGTGGTTGAACCCACTCCTGTTTTTTGTGCTGCCTCTACTCACAGTAGCCCTCAATCTGCTGGCTCTGCTGCATATCGACTACAGCCGCAATGGGCCTAAACTACTGTTTAGGGTGCAGCTTACCCTGAAATTCTGGAATGTACTGCTGTTGACTCTGGGGTTATTTGTAGTACTGGTGGTGCTGGGGTATTTGTTTAGTGAGCATTTTCAACAACGTCTATAACCTGTTTGTGCTATGAAATTTCAGTGGTTTGTTCGCCGGGGGTTGTTTTTTCTGCCCGTTGCCTGGCCGGGTTGGGTTATTGTGCTAGGCATGGCGGTTTACGCCGTCTGCACATTCCGCGAGATTGACAGCCACTCGCACTCGGTCAGCGATACGCTCATCAACTTTGTGTTTCAGATGCTGCTGGTAGGAGCGGCTTACAGCCTGCTGGCGTTTTTTACCTCACCCTCCGAGCGGTCATCAGAGTAACTTTCTGATGGTTTCCAGTAGTTTGTCCCAGTCATTAGGGAAGGGCGCGGGCTTACGCTGCACTTTGCCGCGCTGGTCAACCAGAAAAGTAGCATAGCCCTCATAGTCGGGCAGTTGGTTGAGGCCGTCAGTGCGTTGGTTCGTGTTCAGGTAGATATGGTCGCCCTTGAGCCGGTTCCGAACAATGTACTCACGCCAGGCGGCTTCGTCGGCCCCATCGGCACAGACATACACCAGGGCTACATCGCGGGGATGAAACGGTTCGCGCAGGCGTTGGGCATCAAGGGCCACCTGTCGCCCGGCGGCATCGCCCGGCGACCAGACCACCACATAAACGACCTTTCCCCGGTTGTTGTCGAGGGTTTCCTGAAGAAGTTGGGTGCCGGTATAAGTGCCATCGCGGATAACAAACACACCCGTATCGGCCTCAACTACCCCCCGGCGTTTAGCATAAAAAATCCGTTTGGCTCCTGCCCGCACCCGCGCACTGTCGCGTACAGCGGCCCGGTATAATTCATCGAGCGATTGGAGGAGGAAGGGGTCACCAACCTGCGGGCGGATATGGTTGTAAAAAAGTCGGGCAAAATCGGTGGTAATGCCGGGCAAAGCAGTGGCTAAAGCATTGGCTTTCAAAAAGTCTAGAGCAGTGGTATCGTAATTGGCACGGCAGTAGCGCATCATAGATTCAAAGCTCATCAGCCGTTGCAGGGTGTCGGGGTTGCGCTCAACCAAGGCATTCATAAACCGGAGGTCGGCGGTGCGGGCCGTTTTTTGCAGCATATACGCCTGAAGCCGTTCATGCTCGGCGGGGGTTAGGTTGGCTCCGTAGCGGTCAAGCAGACTCGCCAGGGTGCCAATAGGCAGTGTACTGCTACTCCCCTTGCCCTGCGACAGGTTGGCTGTGGCATAGGCGGCAAACCGGCCTAGCGAAGTAGCGCGGGAGAGGGTAAGCATACGGTCATTTTTTGGCCATAACGATTCATTCAGCGACGATTTGATGCTCAAGTCTTCGGCAGCAGCTTTATCATACATAAACGAGGCTGCATCATACTGCGCTGTAGCCGTAAGCCAGCGGGTCAAGAGCGGATAGGGTGTTTGCTGTGCCGAAAACTCCCGCAACGACCGGCTAAACTCATCGGTGAGGAGCTTAAACAGAGCTTCATTTGACTTGCCCTCGACTTTTTGGGTCAACTGTTTCCCCGTCAGTTTTTTTTGTTTGGTATCAAATGCCTTAAACTGAGCGTACTGCTGGTTCACCTGCGCATTAACTCCCCCAAACTGAAAGGGTACAGCCGCCACAAACAGCGAATCGGCATCCAAATCGACCCGAACGGTGCCGGGTGCGGCCAACAGTGTGGTAGAAATACTGCCCAGGCTTACGGTCACTTCTTCGAGCGGGTAGATAAGCGGCAGCCGCACCTGAAACTGCCCGTCGGGTTGTAGCAGGGCGGGGTAGGCCAACTCCTGCTCCGGCTGTAAGATGTTGGTTCGTGCTACCACTACCGCCGGTGACTGCCGGTACAGCCTGGGAGTGAGGTGCTGAATTCGGCCCGTTACCGTAACCGAATCTGGTTGGGCCGCACCAGGTTGGGCTGCACCAGGTTGCCCCAGGGCGGGTAATGCCAGTAGAAACAACCCCAATACACTTGTAAAAAATCGGTTACTCATCATAGCTAACCAACTGATGGCCTCATTACATAGTAAACGCCGAGAGCGCAACAAACTCCTGCACACGGGCGGCAATTTCGGCTTGAGTGAGGTTCAGAATTCGCTCCACGCCAAATTTCTCAACGCAGAACGAAGCCATAGCCGAGCCGTGAATGATGGCCCGTTTTAGGTTGTTGAACGAAATATCGTCGGTTTGGGCTAAATAGCCAATAAACCCCCCGGCAAACGTATCGCCCGCACCGGTGGGGTCAAATACTTCTTCGAGGGGCAGAGCTGGGGCAAAGAAAACCTGGTTGTCATGAAACAGCAGGGCACCATGCTCGCCTTTCTTGATAATAACCGTCTTTGGTCCCATTGCCTTGATACTGGCCGCTGCCCGCATTAAGGCATAGTCTCCGGTAAGTTGCCGGGCTTCTTCATCGTTCACCACCAGCACATCGACCATTGGCAGCAGAGTTTTCAAGTCGTCGTTGGCAATGTCGATCCAGAGGTTCATGGTGTCGAGTACAATGAGCTTAGGCCGGGTGCGCATCCGCTCAATTACCATGCGCTGAATGGCGGGGGCCGTGTTGCCCAGCATCAGATACTGGCAGCCCTGGTACTGTTCAGGAATGATGGGGTCGAAATGCTCCATCACATTCAACTGCACATCCACCGTGTCGCGGGTGTTCATATCGTTGTGGTACTTGCCTGACCAGAAAAATGTTTTTTCGCCTTTACGAATTTCCAGCCCATCTACATTGACCCCATGCTCCACAAACACGTCGATCATGGCCTGCGGAAAATCGTCGCCCACAACGGCAACCAGGTTATTGGCCTGGGTGAAATACGAGGCCGACAGAGTGATGTAGGTGGCGGCTCCGCCAATAATTTTATCGGTCTTGCCGAAAGGGGTCTCTAGTGCGTCGAAGGCGACGGAACCGACTGTAAGTAAACTCATTGTTCTTAAATAATAGGGTGACGTTTGAAGGGCTTACTCCGGTCGAATAGATACCGATAGGTGATGTGACGTTTGGATACTTTGCTGCCAAGCATTTTCGAGAACCGGATCATCTTGACGTTGAAATCGCCAATCCAGTTCAGTTCAAGGTGAGCGTATTGATAACCGGGCTTCCAGGTTTCGCTGGTGTACGAAATGGCAATGGCCGACTCGATCCCTTTGCCCTGAAATTCGGGGATTACGCCAAAGATCACCCCAAAGGCTTTGTTGTTGGTTTTGCGGAGTTTGTGATAGAGAAATTTTAGCTTACCAATCAGGTTCATCTTGCCGTTTACATGCTTGAACAACTGGTTCAGTTCGGGCAGCATTACAAAAAAGGCAATCGGTTCGCCGGTGGGTACGTAGTAGCCAAACCACACCAGGGTTTCTTCCATAACGGGCTTCATTTTCTGCATCAGGGCATAGGCTTTGTCGGTACTCATGTCGCCCACACCGAGGTGCTTCGCCCAAGCTTTGTTGTAAATAGTGGCAAAGTCAGCCGCGTATTTGGCCAGCCGACTTTTCTCGATGGTTCGGAACTGATACTGCGGATCGCTCAGGATTCGTTGCGCCCGCTCCAGCACGGTTGGGTTTATGACCGATCTAACGCCCGCTTCGTCGGTGGGTAGGTAGTAGGTAATCTGCTGAAAATAGTCCTGAAAGCCGTACTGCTCAAACAGGGCAGGGTAATACGGTTTGGTATAGGGCATTCCGTAGTTCGGTTCTTTATCGAAGCCTTCGATCAGCAGCCCCCACCACCGGTCTCGGTCGCCGAAGTTGATAGGTCCATCCATTGCCTCCATCCCCTTGTTCTGTAGCCACTGGCGGCAGGTATCGAACAGCATATTAGCAGCATCCTGATTGTCGACGCACTCAAAAAACCCCATGCCACCCGTGGGCTGCTCATTGCCTTTGCTGGCCAGACCGAAATTGACAAAAGCCGCTACCCGACCAATGGTTTCACCCGTGCTGCTTTTCAATAGCCACCGGACACACGCTCCATTGGCAAAGAGCTTGTTCTTTTTAGGGTTGAACACATCGTTCAGATCGGCATCGAGCGGCCGAATCCAGCAGCTGTCGGAGCGGTATAGCCTGACGGGAAAATAGAGAAATTCGTGCTGATAGGCCGGGTTATCACCGACTTCGACTAAGGTCATGTACGGAAACGGTTCACCTTACCGCTGACAAAATGGGCAGGTAT
>JBBQUC010000235.1:0-6631 GCA_038212815.1 Cytophagales bacterium | reverse complement strand
GTTGGCATATTCGGCCCCAATATCCAGCAGTAGTATGTCGCCATCCCGACACTGCATACTATTGTCTATATAATGCAGAATGCAGCTATTTTTGCCCGACGCAATAATGGGCGTGTAAGCCGCTCCCCGCGAGCGATGCCGCAAAAACTCGTGCATCAGTTCAGCCTCGATCTCGTATTCCCAAACGCCCGGCTTGATAAATTTAAGCAACCGCCGAAACATCAGCTCGGTAGTCGTAATGGCACGGTTGAGGAGTTCAACTTCTACGGGGAGTTTAATAGCCCGCAGGAATTGCATCAACGGGGCCAGCCGCTCCAGCCGGTGCAACGGGTAATGCTGCTTAAACCAGTCGATAAACCGGGCGTCGCGGGTTTCAACCACCGAGCCGTTGCGGGTATGCTCGTTGGTGTTCAAATAAACTTGCTCAGCCTCGAACACCAGTTGGGTAACGACCTGCTCGAACTGATGGGTCCAATAGACCCGGCTGGCTGGAATCCCCGATGTCGTTTCGGCTTCGGCTTTGGTAAGTTTGTGGCCTTCCCAGATTTCAATGAGTTCGCTGGTTTCGCGCACAAACAGCAACTCCCGATATTTTTCGTCGGGGTGGTCGGGGAACAACAGCAGCATTGTTTCTTCCTGGTCAACACCGGTCAGGTAAAATAGATCGTTATTTTGTCGAAATGCCATAGTACCATCGGCGTTGGTGGGCATACTGTCGTTGGCATTCAGTATAACTAACGATTTGGGTTTCAGCAGGGCGGTAAGCCGCTGGCGGTTGCTGACAAAAAGTTGACTGTCAATTGGTAAATAGCGCATAAAATTGACGTTGCTGGCGTTAAATTCGATAATTTTACAAATTAAACTATACCGAACCGGCTATCCCAAGCTGTTATGAAAAACTTCCTGACGCTGCTGCTTTGCCTGGCGGCACTTCGCCCAGAAGCGCGGCCAACTACAGCGCCCACTAAATACTGGATCATGCTGACCGATAAGTCCACCGGCACCACCCCGGCTCTATCGCCCGCAGCCCTTGCCCGTCGGGATGCGCAGCATCTTCCCCTCGATGCTACCGACCAACCCCTATCGATGGCCTACGTGCAGCAGTTGCAACAGGCTGGTATTACCCCACTATGCCGGTCAAGGTGGTTCAATGCGGTATCGGCGCAGCTTACCCCGGCGCAGCAGCAGCAGGTGGCCCGACTACCGTTTGTCAAAGCCCTTGTTCCCATCGACCCACATATTATTATTACGGCTCTCCCCCAGTCAATTGCTGGCGATACCAAGCCTCAACTGGCTCCGGTTATGTCGCAGATTCAGGCCGATGCCTTTGCCCGCGCGGGGCTAACAGGCCGGATTGTGGCCATTGGTGTGATTGATGCCGGTTTTTTTGCCGCCGACTCTACAGGGCCACTCAAGCATATTTTTGCCCGCGACGGGGTGAAAGCCGTGCGCGATTATGTGAACCCGCAAAAAACTCACGGACAGTTGTTCCGCACGCTCGAAACCATGTCGGATGTACACGGCACCGAGGTGCTGGCGGCCATTGCGGGCCTCGACCCTACCGAAAATGTGCAGTATGGTCTCGGCACCGATGCCCAGTTTTACCTGGCCCGCACCGACGCCGGCAACCGCGAGTTTCGGGGCGAAGAAGACAACTGGGTGCAGGCCATCGAGTGGATGGACAGCCTGGGGGTGCGACTCATCAATACCTCGCTGGGTTACGCACGGGGCTTCAGTAACCCCAAAGAAAACTATGAACCCGCCCAAATGGATGGCCACACCAGCCTGATTAGTCAGGCTGCCCAGATAGCTGCCGACAAAAAAGGGATGCTCGTTATTGTATCGGCGGGCAACGAGGGCGAAGATAAAGCCTGGCGGATTATCAGCACCCCTGCCGATGCCCAGGGTGTGTTGGCCGTAGGAGCCACTAACGCCCGCTTCTGGAACCGCATTGGCTACAGCAGCATTGGGCCGGAGGCTCTGCCCTACCTGAAACCGAACGTATCTTGTTTTTCGCTCTATGGCACCTCGCTCTCGGCCCCGGTCATTACTGGCTTTGCGGCCTGTCTGATGCAGGCCAATCCTAACCTGACCAACCGACAACTGATCGAGGTCATCGAAAAATCGTCGCACCTATACCCCTATGGCAACAACTTCGTGGGCTACGGGGTGCCGCAGGCCTCACGGGCGTTGGCCCTACTAAAACAGGATCGCCCCGGCGAACCCGCCCTCCCCGAAACCGCGCGCCTGATAAAAGCTACGGGCAAAACCCTGGTACTACCCCTCACCACCAACGACCCCGCCGTATCGCTGTTTCATAAAAAAGATGCTACCCACGTGCTGCACCAGGAAACCGCCCGCGTCAACGACGGCAAAATCACCCTCCGCCGACAAGCCGACGAAGCCCGCACAACGGTTGATTTGAAAACGGCAGTGATTGAAATAGTGTGGGAGTAAACGGGTAAGCTGATGGGCTGTGCCCTCTATTTGGGAGAACTATAAATAGACACGAATAACCTTAGTTTCTGATGCGAACTGACCTTATTACCATTGATCCTGAAACATCGGGTGGTACGCCACTTTTCGCCGGTAGTCGTGTACCTTACCACTATCTCTCCACCCTGAATTCCAGCCACCAATTGCGGTAATATCGGGGCAATATATGCGTTGGAAAGGCCGCAAAAACGGCTTAATTGAAAGCATAGAAATTGAGAGAATTGGGGAGTAAACACCCACATGAAGAAAAATTAATTTCTACTTCAGACCGACTTTACCTCACCCCAATAGCTTTGCTTCCGTAATCAACCAAAAACAACATTTGACTATGGAAACCAGTGCTAAAGTAAATACTCTTATCAGCCTAGACATTGCCTTAGCGGCACCCGCCACCCAGGCCCAACGCCGGGGCTACGACGGCCCGCCAATGGGCAACATGAACCGGAACGATGCCCGCCAAAAACCTGACCGGCGCAATGGCGACTATGGACCAGAGCACGGCCGTACCGATTTTCGGGAGAGGGGGTCTAACAAACAACGCGGCCCGCATGGCCCTGGCGGTAAGCACGATGGGTGGGGTGGTTTAGTCTCGCTGACAACCGTTTCGGGTACGGTTGGGCACTTGACCGCCAACGATGAATCAATCTTAGACGGATTTACCCTCACGACCAGCACCGGCACCACTACCGTAAAATTTCCGTCCCATCTGGGCCAACAGGTGCAGAAAGCCATTAAACCGGGCAGTGCCATAAGCGTTACGGGGTTTGAAGACAGCCGACACGGCAACGGCCCCATTTTCCGCATGAACAGTTTAACGGCGGGTAAAACAACTGTGCAGGATACGCCCCCCACGCGCCCCAGCACCCCACAAGACCCACCGGCCTTCGTAACGGCGACCGGAAAAATTGCCGATTACCGATTTGACCGGGGCGGGCGCGTAAATGGGTTTATATTAGAGGATAAAACAGTTGTCAACGTACCTGCGCACGTAGCCTATCAGTTAACGAATCTGGCGAAGAAAGGCGGCACGATAACGGTTCAGGGCTACCCCCAAACCCTGCGGGAAGGGCAGGTACAGCTCGAAAAAGTAACCATGCTGCGGGCTTCGGTCGTTACTATCAACGGGCAGCAGTATTTAGTTCGATAAGGACTGAACGACGTAAACCTATAAGGTGATTGAAACCTTATAGGTTTTAATCACCCCCATTCACACGATGAAAATTTTAGTCATCGAAGATGAGCGTAAATTGGCCCGGTTTATCAAGCAGGGCCTAGAGCAGCACGGCCACGTGGCCGACCTCACCCATTCTGGTTCGGAGGGGCTTGACCACGTGGCCGGTGGCCTGTATGACCTTGTCCTGCTCGATCTGATGCTGCCTGGCCAAACAGGATTCGAGGTGTTGCAGAACCTGCGGGCGTTTGGGCTAACCGTGCCGGTCATGATTCTATCCGCCCTCAGCGACCCCGATAAGGTGGTGCAGGGGTTAGACCTCGGCGCGGTCGATTACCTGCGGAAGCCGTTTGATTTTAACGAATTACTGGCCCGCATCCGGGTTTTGCAACGACGTACCACCACTGGCGATACTATTACCCTGCGGGTGGCTGACCTCGAAATGCGGCTCGTTTCACACGAGGTCTATAAAAACAGCACCGCCCTTGACCTGACCAATCGCGAGTTTGCCCTCCTCGAATTGCTGATGCGCCGGGCGGGGCAGCTCATCACCAAAAACGAAATTTCCGAGAAAGTCTGGGCTGTTGACTACGACATGGGCAGCAATGTGATTGAGGTGCATATTTATCAGCTTCGCAAAAAGCTTGATGTCACTGGGCAAACGGGCCTGATCGAAACCCTTATTGGCCGGGGCTATCGGCTCAAAACAGCATGAGTCTGCGGAGCCGGATTGTACTGGCCGTAACCGCCGTTTTTGCCGCCATCAGTCTGCTGGCGGGCTGGCTCATGCTGGCCCGTGCTGAAACCAGGCTGCAAACAGCCTTCGACCGGGCCACCCAAACCCGCGCCAACTGGCTGTTATCGCTCGTCAGCATCGACCCCGTGGTGTTGCCTCTGCCCACCGAAACCGAGCGGATGCTGGTGCGCTATCAGGCATACGGCCACACCCGCGACCTATTCCGTAGTCCCGGCTTTCCGAATCAGACTGGCCCTCGTCACCCCTCCTACTCATTCCGGGCGGTTAGCAGCCAAACCCTTGTTGAACAGGCTCCTGATGGCCAAATTTTTTTAACGCTGACCGTACCCGACCAGAGTTTACAGGAAGACATTGCTGCCCTGCGCTGGCGATTTGGTATTGGCTGGCTATTTAGTTTGCTCCTGGCCTTTGGTGCGGGGTATTGGGTTGCAGGCTGGCTTCTACGCCCTATTCAGTCAATCATCACTCAGGCCAATGCCATCAGCGAGGCCACTACCAGCAGCCGCATTGCCCTGCCCAACACCCGCGATGAACTGTATCAGTTGACCGATACCCTCAACCGGATGTTAAGTCGGATTCGGGAGAATGTGGCCTTGCAGCGCAATTTTTTTGGGGCAGCCGCCCACGAACTCCGCACCCCTCTGACGGTGATGAAGACCGGCTTAGAGGTGACGCTCCAGGCAAACCCGCCCCGCCCCGCCACAACCGCCTTTTTGGTGAGTCAGTTAGACGAAGTGAACCGGCTAGCCCGCTTAGTGGACGAGTTTCTGACCCTGAGCCGCCCCGACGAACATGCCCAACCCCTCAAACTGACCGAAGTAAACGTTGTTGATTTTGTCGAGAATTGTCTCCGCCAACTGGCTACCCTAGTCGCCGACTATGGGGTAACGCTCTACCTCCAGCCACCGGAGTTGAGCCAGGCTCAACTCGTTACCGATGCCACCAAGCTGGCGCATATTCTGTTTAACTTATTGGAAAATGCTATTAAGTATGCCGTTGCCAATAGCACCATCACGATAACCCTGCTGCCAGTCCAAGGCTGGCTGATTCGGGTGCAGAATCAGACCAATCGGCAAACCGGCCCAACACTCGATTTATTCCAGCCGTATTTCCGCGCCGATCCGCTTAACGAGGGGCATGGGCTGGGTTTATGGATCAGCCATCGGTTAACCCAATTGCTGGGCGGACAACTGACCCTCACCTGGCAAGAGTTCACGTTTACGAGCGAGTTGACCTTGCCCGGTACGGTACATTCTGATTAATAGGGCCAGCGTAATTAGCAGGGTATAAACCCTCAAAAATACTCTCCCTTCGTCAAGTAGTTCTGTACGTAATCAGTGATGCCCTCTTCGAGGGTGTGGAACGGGCGGTCGTAGCCAATGGAGCGGAGTTTAGCCATATTGGCCTGGGTGAAATACTGATACTTGTCGCGGATGTCGGCGGGGGTATCCATAAACTCGATGTGAGCCTCCCGATCCAAAGCCGCGAAGGTATCGTAGGCTAAATCGGTGAAGGTGCGGGCTTTGCCGCTGCCCAGGTTATAAATGCCGGAGTTGCGCCGGTGGTGCATCAGAAACGAACACACCTCTACTACATCTTTCACATATACAAAGTCACGCATCTGCTCGCCGTCTTTAAACTCCGGGTTGTGTGACCGAAACAGCTTCATCTGCCCCGTACGGCAAATCTGGTTGTAGGCATGAAAAATAACGGAGGCCATGCGGTCTTTGTGGTATTCGTTGGGACCATAGACATTGAAGAATTTCAGGCCCGCCCAAAAGAAGGGCTTTCGTTCCTGCTCCAAAGCCCAAATATCGAACTCATTCTTCGAGTCGCCGTACGGATTCAGCGGCTTAAGTTGCGGGATCAGCGATTCGTTATCGTCGTAGCCCAGTTCGCCAAGACCATAGGTGGCTGCCGAGGAGGCATATACGAGAGGTATTTGGTAGTCGATGCACTTTTGCCAGATACGCTGCGAATACTGTACATTGAGGTGATCGAAAATGCTGCGGTCGAACTCTGTGGTATCGGTTCTGGCTCCAATATGAAACAGAAACTCGACCTCCTGGTAATTCTGGTCGAGCCAATCGAAAAAGACCTCGCGTTCTACAAACTCCTGAATCCGTTTTCCAACCAGGTTTGCCTTTTTGGCCTCCTGCGAAAAGTCATCGACGGCAATGATAAAATTGAAATTTTCCTGATTGAGT
>JBBQUC010000234.1:0-6638 GCA_038212815.1 Cytophagales bacterium | reverse complement strand
TCGGTTCGGCGGTTACGCTGGTGCTCGGCCTCGGTGCAAATAACGCCATCGGTGCAATTATTTACTAATTGACTTTCGCCTAAACCAATGGATTTGACCCGCCGGGCCGGGATGCCCTTCGAGATGATGTAGTTGGCTACTGAGCGGGCGCGGGCGGCAGAGAGCTGTTTGTTGTAAGCGGCATCACCCCGGCTATCGGTATGCGACCGGATTTCGATGATGAGGGAGGGGTATTTCCGCATGGTGGCCACTAGCTTCTCCAACTCCCGCGTGGCATCGGTGCGCAGGCTGGTGCGGTCGAGGTCGTAGTAAATGTTTTCCAGCGTGAATACATCGCCCACACTCAGCAGCGGCAGATCAGCCGATACTTCTTTGGGTTTCGACTTGCGGGGCAATCGCTTGATCTTGTTGGTATTGGTGCCGTATTTCTCTTTCGACGCACTCAGGGTATAGTCGCAACCCTCCGCAATCTCAAAAATATACTTGCCGTCGGGGCCGGTTGTGGTCGAGCGGCTGCTGCCATCGCACTCGTTTTTCAGGGTAACCAGTACGCCCTCGATGGGTTGCTTGTTTGGCCCCAACACCCGGCCCCGAACCCGTGAGCGGTTGAGGTTGATGGTGGGTTGGAGGGGAGTGGCCTCCAGCGTATCAATCACGAAGGTAGGTTTGCTAAGTCCAATTTCGAGCCGTGAGGGTTGGTCGTCGGTGAGATAACGGGTCGAAAAGCCCACCATGCTGCTGATGTAGCCATCGCGGGATGAGCGGAAGGTGAAATCGTTGTTGGCTTCCAGGCACAGCCGCAACTGCCCGTCGTGGTCGGTTACGAGTTGCTGGTCGGCGCGGCCTTCGCCCTTGACCCGTACATCGACGAACACACTGTCGAGGGGCTGGTCGGTTTGGGTATCGTACAGGCGCAGGGTGAGGTCGCGGCACCCGTAGAGTGAACTCTCACGCACGAACCGGAAAATATCATCGCTGCCGTTGCGCCGGTTGCTGCTCAAATACCCCGACTGTCGGGCACTGTTGGTAATAAGGCCAAAGTCGTCCTGAGTAGAGTTGATGGGCGCATCGAGGTGGTCAACGCCCGTAACAGTGGTGCCGGTCAGGGTGGCATAAAAAATATCCAGTCCGCCGAGGCCCCGGTGCCCGTCGGAGGCAAAGTAGATATTCCCGGCATCATCGACGAACGGAAACAACTCGTTGCCTTTGGTGTTGATAACGTTCCCCAGGTTCGTCGGGCGCGACCATTTCCCATTTACATACCGGCTCACGTACAGGTCGGTGCCACCGAAGCCGCCCGGCATATCCGACGAGAAAAACAGCAACTGATCGTCGGCACTGAGGGTGGGGTGGCCCACCGAATACTGGTCGCTGTTGAAGGGTAGTTCTTCGGTATCGACCCACTCGCCGTTTTGTTGCTGAGCGGTATAAAGTTTTAATTTGTTGACCCCTTCGGTGCTTTTGCTCGACCGCCCTTCGTTGAAGTTATTCCGGGTAAAAATAATCCGGCTGCCATCGTGGGTAAAGCTGGCCGGGCCTTCGTGGTAGCGGGTGTTCAACGACTCGCTGAAGCGTTTCGCCAGGTCTTTGCTGGTTTCACTCCTGCGGTCATACCCCAGCCCATCGCTAATCCGAATCCCGGCATCGAAGGTGCCCACCGTGCGCGAGTCGTTGGCAGTGGGGCGGGTGTAGGCATCGCCCCCAATCTGGCGGCCCATACCCCCGTTGCGTTTGTTGCGGTCGGGGGCGGGTTTGGTGATAGTACCATCCGTGGTGGTAATATCGGCTACACCCAGGGCACTGCGGTTAGGCACGTAGAACAGGTCGAGGTAGCCAGCACCGCCCCCGCTGCCCATCGTTTCAATGGCAGCACCGCCTTTTTTACCCGCTACATACACCAGGCCATCGCCGTAATAGGCGGGGCTGAATTCTTCATTGGGGGTATTGAGAGCCAGGTATTCCAGGCGATATTTAGTAGCGTCTTTTTTGCCGATAGGCGTGCCTGCCTGGGTATTGGGTGTCGTTGACAGGCCGGGCCGGGTGGGGGTAGTGGCTTTTATCTGCAAATACCGCTCGTACTGCTGCTGGGCTTCGGCAAACTTACCATTGCTGGCCAGCGTTTGGGCGTAAAGCAGCAGTTGCTGCGGGTCGGGACTGGCAGTGCTGGCAAGGGCTTCGCGGTAGGCCGTTTCGGCTTTGACCCCGTCGCCCGCCTGTCGGTAGGCATAGGCCAGGTTGCTTTGGGCGGCTGTTCGCTGCATGGAGGTTAAACCCGGTTCGGTCAGGAGTTGGCTATAGAGGTCGATAGCCCGACCATACGCCCGGTAGCTGAGCAATCGGTCGGCCTGCCGCAACAGCGAATCAGCCTGCGCCCATGCTCCCAGGCTTAGTAGCCAGAACAGCCCACTCAACATCCATGTACAACTCCTGTTCATCGTATAAATAACGTAAAACTTACCGCGACAGCGTTAGGAAACGGGTCGTTTCCTGGCCGCTACTCAAGCGAACAATGTAAAAATAGGTGCCTTCGGGAAGGCCATTTTTTGAGCTTCCAGGCCGTACACCCCGATTGGCGGTGCCATCCCAGTCGTTCTGATACGCATCATTCTGATACACCATGCTTCCCCAGCGATTATAGACCTCTACCTGTACGGTAACCCCTGTGGGGATGCGGCCAATCACAAACCGGTCGTTGATCCCATCGCCATTGGGCGAGAACCCTTCGGGGATAAACACGCCTTCGCTGGCTACGGTTGTGGTGGTCGCCACGGGTTCCAGGGGGTTGTCGGATTTGCCGTTTCCTGCTTCGGGCGTGTCGGTGGATAAACTAATGGTCATTGTCTGGTTCGCTCCCCGGCAGGGGCCATTCCCATCGGGGTCAGGGGCCAGCAGGGTAAAGCTAACGGTGCCGCGCTTCCAGTCGGTTTCGGAGGCCAGGTAGCGGGCAATGAGCTGGGTAGTGTCGGCCAGCAGCCCGGTGCCGTTGGTTTGCCAGTGGGCCGCCGTAGCTGACCCCAGCAACTGCCCATGTAGCACAACCAGACTGCGCGTGCGATCCAGCGTGTCGAGTTTTACGGCCAGAGATACCGGGTTGCTGAGGCAGACCGGCACGGGGTTGGCGCAGGGGGTAATGGCTGCTACTACCGGCGCGGCATTGTGGTAACAACCATCGGCTGTTTTAGCCAGTATGTAATACGTACCCGCGCTCACCGCACCTGGCGACTGTACCCGGGCGGCAGTGGGCGAGGGGCCGATTCGAAATTCGTAAGAAATGCCTGTCGCCGACAAGCCGGTTGGCGTATTTATTGCCCGGGTAAGGTCGGCGGTTTGATAGGGGCAACCGTTGGTAACACTGGCTAACAGGTGCGCGGGGCTGGCAGTAGTCTGAACGGTAATTGGCAAGGCATCGGAGCTATCGCTCCCGCAGGTGCCAATCTGACAAACGGCCTTATAGGTATGATTGCTATAGGGTGTAACGGCATGAACCAGCCCGGTGCCGCCATCGGACCAGCGAACCATACCTAAACAGCCCATAGCCGTCAGGCGCACGGATTGGCCCGCGCAGATCGACTCCCGGTCGGTTGTAACCACGGGTTTTTCGGGTTTCTCGGTTTGTAACGTTACCCGTGCCGATGGACTGCTGGTACAGTTGGCGTAGCGAGACTGGAGGTGGTAGGTGGTAGTTTGCTGGGGTTGTACTACCCAGGTTTGCCCCGTAGAACCATCGGGCCAAATGGGCGTGGCTTTATCGGTGTGGGTTGTGAGGGTTACCTGATCGCCCGGACAGATGAGCGAGGCCGAAGCCGTAAGCGGGGGGGCATCGGGAGTATTAATCATTACTTTCCAGACTGGAGCAAAACAACTGACACAGCCCTGCGGAGTGCGGCAAACGGCAGTATAGCGAGTGGTTAACTGCGGGTGTACCGTAATACTGGCTCCGGTGGCTCCGGTTGACCAGATAACCGTGCCGCTACAGCCCGTAGCCGACAATACGACCGATTCGCCCCGGCAAATGGCGGTTTTGGTGCCGGTTACCACGGGGGGAACGGGCGAGGCACACGTAGTCAATACGCCCTCTGTACCCTGTGCGTTTGTTGGGGCCGAAGCCGTAAACAGACAAAAACAAAGGGCAAAAAAGAGATGAAAAAAAGGCAATTGTTTGTATGATATAGGTTTTCTCATACGCTTCACAGGATTAACCTAAAATCCGCGCGAATTCTGTGCCAACTCAAATTTGGCCTGATTTAACGGGGCATAGTTAATGAATCAACACTAATTGTATCTTTATTTTGTATTTTAGTAACACCGTAAGTTTGATCGTGAAAGCCGCTGCCGGTGGCATAAATCATGCCAGCTAATAATTCCTATTATGACTATAGGTTTATATAGGTGTCACATACCGTTTGCTATAATTTTCGGATCAGTTTTCCATTTTATAACGAACTGCCTCTTTCTGTTCGTTATGCCTATACGTACTATTCATCGACACGTATGCGTAAACAATGGGTGCTATTGAGTAGCCTGTGTATCTGGCTTGTGTCCTGCCAGCCGACCGACACGGAGTCTTCGCAGCCGGTATTGCTGCTGAGCGGTTCTGCCCAGTTTAGCCGGTATGTGGCCGTTGGCGATGGGCTATCGGTTGGGTATCAGAATAACGTGCTGAGCCAGGAGGGCCAGAATGGGTCGTTCCCCAATCTGTTGGCGCAGGTGTTGGGGCAGGCCGGTGGGGGCAAGTTTCTGCAGCCTCCCCTAGTGCTGAGATATGCCGGGCCGCCCCTGAGCAATCTGGGTGTGCCGGGGCTGCGGCTGGGCGATGTGCAGGTGCCGGGCCTGGCGCAAACAAATCCTTTTTTTGAGCGGCTCCTGCCCACTAGCCAGCCTACCCTGACATATCTGGAGTGGGTAAAAAGTCAGACTCCGCCCACTTTTTTTAGTTTATGGCTGGGGTATAATGATGCGTTCGATTTTGTGACAACGGGTGGAACCCGGCCTACTACTGACCTGGGTTTGTTCACCAAAAACCTGAATGCCCTGCTGGATGTGTTGCTCACCAGTGGCACTAAGGGGGTATTGGGTAACCTACCCGACCCTGCTACCCTGCCGCTGCTGACTACCCGCACCTTTGCCAACCTGCCCGGCCCCCGTAATGTACCCATCTATATACGAACGGGCAACGGCACCGTGCGTCCTGCCACCGGCGATGATCTGCTGCTCACCACCGCCGACTCCATCGGTATCTCGAACCGGGTGGGTTTTCCGAAGGGGTTTGTCTCGGCCTATCCGCTGAATAATGAAGATGTGCTGGATGTGGACGAGGTAGCTCAGGCACAGGCTACTGTAAGTGCCTACAACAAAGCCATTACCGACATAGCCACGGCCCGCCAACTGCCCGTCATGAATGCCAACAGCCTATACCGACATGTGCAGGCAACGGCTAAAGAAGCTACCGATGGCAGCACAACCACGCTTTATCAACTCTTCTTCTCTACAGATTCGGCCTATCCAACCCGCCAGGGATATCTGCTCATTGCGAATGAGTGTATCCGGGTCATCAATACGTATTACGGCTCAAAACTGCCGGGGGTAACTGGGTTTCCGTAACCAACCCCTTCGTTAACTTGCTCCCAGAACCTCCGCTGTATCTTCTCCGAGTTGGGGGGCGGGCCAGGCAGGGTGGGCGGGGGTGGCCGAGAATTTTAGGGGAACCCCAATGCTGGTGAGCGGACCTGCAATGGGGTGGTTTTCGGTGATAATCATCTGCCTGGCCTGTAGCTGAGGGTCGGTTTCCAGGTCGGTGAGGGCGTTGACGGGGGTAACGAGTAGGTCATTGGCAGTGCCGAATTGCACCCATTCGCTTTGGGTTCGGTCGAGGAAAAGCCCCTGAATCTGGCTCTTGAACTCGGTTAGCTGCTCCAGGGTTTGGGGGAGCATGAAGGCCATCCAGTCAGGTTTGTGGAGCAGGGTGCAGAATTTCTGCCAGAATTTAGGTTCGAGCGTACCCAGCACCACGTACTTGTCATCGCTACAGCCATACACCCCATAGTTGGGCAACCCCCCCGATAGCGGCAGCCGACCCCGGTCTGTAGCCATGCCACCCGCGTGCAGGGCATACGTAGCCGAGAGCAGCGGCAGTACCATGTCGGTCATGGACACATCGACGTGCTGCCCCTCGCCCGTGTGCTGCCGGGCGTATAGGGCCGCCAGGGTAGCCATCACGCAGCCGTACGACCCACCCGCAATGTCGGCTAATTGCACTCCCGGCACAGTGGGGGGCTGGTCAGGTTCGCCGGTAACGGCCAGCACACCCGCAATGCCAATATAATTGAGATCATGGCCTGCCAGGTGCGCATACGGCCCGGTTTGGCCATAGCCCGTTACCGACACGTAAATAATGCCGGGATTTACGGCGCGGGCGGCTGCATAGTCGATTCCCAGCCGGGTCAGGTAACCGGGCCGGAACTGCTCGACTACCACATCGGCGGTTTGGACCAACTCCAGAAACTGTGCCCGGCCTTCGGGGGTGGTGTAGTTGAGCAGTGCGCTTTTTTTAGAGCGGTTATACGCCAGGTAGTTCACCGATTCGCCGTGGCGGTAGGGGGGAAACAGGCGGACATAGTCGGGGCTGGCGGGGTTTTCGA
>JBBQUC010000233.1:0-6641 GCA_038212815.1 Cytophagales bacterium | reverse complement strand
CTCTTTGGTGATGTTCATGGCTTTGAGGGCCATTTGCAGCACAATGGTGCCATTCGAGCAGAATTTGAGGTGCTTTACCCCTAAGTACGTTTGTAATTTTTCTTCGAGTTCGCGAACCAGTGGCCCGTCGTTGGTTAGGTGCGCCCGCTCCCAAATACCAGCCAATTTCTGACGATACTCCTCAATATCAGGCAAAAAAGATTTTGTGACGTTTATCATTTGTTGAGGAATGGGATGGTCTGAACCACGCTTTCTCACCCCTTTATTTTAGCGTTTCTATTTCCAGCGACTCCATCTCGAATGGAATCTGCGGGCGTACATAGCCAGGCCATTTGCCATACCAGGCAATTCCCTCGCGGTAGTCTTCTACATCGAACGTCAGGCTATCTTCCAGCGTGAAAAGCGGGGTTACCGTATCTTTTACCACCATCACCGAAATGGTATAGGAGCCATCGTTCAGGAAATATCCCGGAATAACACATTCTCCGCCAATAAGCCCTTTTCCATACGGCAACGATTGGGTACCGATATTGAAAATACACTCGCCCGTAATGGAATTTAAGTGTAGGCTGAGGTTTAAGTTGGCGCGTTCCATCCTGTTCCAGAACTCAAACCGCACCCGCATGGGTGTCCGCACATCAATATGATGCAGGTCGTCGGGATATTCAGGGATGAGTTCGACCCGATGAATCCGCACCAGGTCGTTGCCGGGGGCTTCTTCAGGGGTGGCCCACTCACGGAGTAACTTTGTTTTAGAGATTTTATTCAGGTACGATTGGATAACGTAGTTGGTTTCGCCCTGCTCAATGAGTTGGCCCTTCTCGAAAAACAGCGTTTTGTTACACAATGCCTGCACGGCTGTAAGGTTGTGGCTCACAAACAGAATGGTACGACCGCTCGCCGAGTTGTCGCGCATTTTGCCAAGGCTTTTTTTCTGAAACTCGGCATCGCCCACGGCCAGCACCTCATCCACAATCATAATTTCGGGGTTGAGGTGGGCCGAGATGGCAAACCCCAACCGAACGTACATACCGGATGAGTACCGCTTTACGGGTGTGTCCAGAAACTTCTCGACCCCGGCAAAGTCCACAATGGCATCGAACTGCTGCTTGATTTCCTGACGGGTCATACCCAGTAGTGACCCATTCAGAAAGATATTCTCCCGACCCGTTAACTCCGGGTGAAAACCCGTACCAACTTCGAGCAGGCTGGCCACGCGACCTTTGATCCGCACCGACCCGGTAGTTGGCTCAATAATTTTGCTTAGTACCTTCAACAGGGTTGACTTGCCCGCCCCATTATGGCCCACAATTCCTACACGGTCGCCCTGCTCAACACTGAAACTAACATCGCGCAAAGCCCAGAACTCTTCACGCTCCAGTTGGTTGTTGGCATCGGTGTCGCGCCCAAACCATTTGCGCCCGGTTTGCGTCAATGCGTCGCGTAGGGTGGTGGCACCTTTGCTCCGCTGATGGTCGATAATGTACTGCTTGCTAATATTTTCTACCGTAATAACGGACATAACTTTTCACGCATTAAATGTCATCTACAAACGAATTTTCGCGACTGCGGAAAAAAGAGATGGATACAAATAAACATACAACAACGATACCAACCGAATAGATTATACTTTGCGGGTCAAGGTAGGAGTCGCCTTTGAGCAACGACCACCGGAAACCGTCGATAATTCCCACCATCGGATTCAGCCGGTAGAATTTATACCACCAGTAGCCCTCCACTAATTTGCTGGTATAAGCCACGGGGCAGGCGTAAAAGCCAACCTGCACCAGAAACGGAATTAACTGCCCAATATCCCGAAATCGCACATTGAGGGCGGCAAAAAATAGGCCGAAGGCAAAAGCGGCCCCAAAGGCCAGTAGCATAAACAACGGCAAAAACAGAATATGCCAGTCGGGTATGAACCGATATACCAGCGCAATGACCATAAACAGGCCCAGGGCAATCAGAAAATCGATTAGGCTGACTACTGCCGAACTAAGCGGCATGAGCAGTCGGGGAAAATACACTTTGGTAACCAGATTAGCATTCATAGTCACGCTGGAGCTGATCTGGGTAAATCCATTGGCAAAAAACGTCCAGATGGTAATTCCTGCCAGCACCATTAACGGATACGGGATGCCCGGCTCGGCGGGTAGTTTGGCAATTTTGCTAAACACCAGCACCATCACTAACATGGTAGCCAGGGGCCTTACCACACTCCATGAGGTGCCCAGAATAGTTTGCTTGTACCGCACCGATACATCGCGCATGGCCAGTATGTAGAGCAATTCGCGGTTGCGCCACAGATCGCGCCAGTAATGCCGCTCTGCCCGCCCCGGCTGTATAATGGTTTCCTGTACTTTCATTAGTTACTCCTCCCGCATAATGGAGCGATACGTTTCGCGCACGAAAATAATGATAATCCCCAGCAACAGCCCCAGTGCTAACCCCGCCTGTATCCCTACTCTTGCCGGTACGTTTTTATACAGCGGCAGCGATACGGGCTCGATAATGGTAAATAGCGGAGCTTCGCGAACCAGCGATAGGCGCATATTGTCTAAATTCTGCTGCGCCTGATAATACAATTGGGTAAGAAATGTAGAATTGCGGGTTAGCTTGGTTTCAGTCATCCGGCCCTGCGCCACCACCACCTGCTGATTCCGGTCAATGTAATCGGCCAACTGATTTTCGGTACCCGTCAATAATCTCCGCAGCGAATCAGTTCGATCCGAAAGGATATGCATCATATCCGTCGTTTTCTTGGTTTGCTTCTGCTTATAATCGGCCTCGATGGTTTCCAGGTGTTTCTCCACGAAGACTTTGCAGAAATCTTCATCTTCCAGAAACGCTTCGAGGTCCATAAACGATGATTTCCGCTCCGGCTGGGTTACAGTCATTTCACTTTTAATCCGCCCATAAATCTGCGACATCGCAATGGTCTCCCACTTGTTATATTCTTCGGGTTTTTTGGCCCGGCTGAAATAGAAATTATGGAGCTTATTGTCTTCATCTTCCCACTCTTTCTCGCGGATGCCGCCGTGCTTGATGTAGTAGTTGACCAACAGGGTATCTTTGCCATTGACCCTGGCTGTCTTCATCAGCGTTTTCTCAACAACGGGCCGCGAGCGGGCGTAGATAATAAAGTTCTCTCCGGAGAAAATACTGGCATCAGGCGCACTTTGGCCCAGCCCAAACGCACTGGCCAGCGATCCCAGTTCACCAAACGAATTGCTACTCCCCCCGCCCAGGTTAAACTTGATATGCGCATCGTAGGTAATGGGGTGCCGGGTGACTAAATCAACGACAAAACCAATAACTCCGCCAATCAGGGTCAGCAGCAGCAGCAGTTTCCAATTGCGTTTAGCCACATTTTTGAGTTGCACGATCCGCAGCACGACCGCTTTTGGCGAAATCTGGTCGGGCGGAACGGGCCGGGTAACCACCCGATAATCGGTATGTATAGGGGTTTGCTGCCCGGTCGGATCAGTTGGTGTCATAGCCTATGCTGTTATTTGATTCGGGTGACTAAGATGACAGTTGTGATGAGGGTAAGCAGCGAACCAATGATACCCGTAGTTTGCTGTAGCAATTGCTGTGGGGTTAACGAAATGGTTGTCCGCTTAGGCACAACTACCTCCGACCCTGGATCAACGCGGGGGTAAATATTGAAGAACATAAATTTACGGGTGCGGTCAACGGAGCCGTTGGCATACACTATATATGCTTTTTTCCGCTGCGAGCGGCTGGTAAACCCACCTGCCTGCGAGATATAGTCCTGAAAGGTCTGCCCAGAGCGGTATTTCACGGTGGTGGGCAGTAGTACTTCTCCCTGTAGCCGCACCGTTTCCAGGCGTTTAGGAATGCTCAGCACATCACCCTCCTGCACCAGAATATCTTCCGACGAGCCGGGGTTTTCCATAATTTTCTTCAGATTGATCCCGATCGCTTCGGGCTTGTCGGGGGTTACCTCTTCTACCTGCACAGCCTCTTTATTCGTGGCATCATTGGCCAGTTCAAGCACCGACCGCCTGCGCTGAGCCAGTTCAATGTCGCTAAGCCGCACCCGCCGAATCAGCGTTGCCCCCTCCATGTAAGCCTGCGGGGTAAGGCCACCCGATAGAGCTACCATGTCGGATAGTTTCTGGTCTTTGCTTTTGATGGGGTACGTACCGGGCAAAATAACCTCACCCGCTACGGAAGCGTAGGCTTGCACACTGTAGTTGGGCGACCGGCGCACCACTACCTCATCGTAAGGCTGGAGAATAAATTTGCTCTCCCCACCAATGCCCAGGTCACGATTGACGCTTATCTGAAAGGTTTCGGCGGTCTGCCCGGTTCGGGAGGTTGGATCAACGTCTTTTTTACGTCGGATAATTTCGATCTGCGAGGCCGCTGCCGATTCTTTGAGGCCACCCGCTTTCACAATCAGGTCTTCGAGGGTTAGGTTAGCAATATAGGGCGTACCGGGCAGGGGTTGGTTCACCTCGCCCGTAATGGCAACAGTAGCCTGCTCGGCCAGGTCGAACCGGGAATTAATCAGTACCTGATCCTCGCGCTTCAACTCTATATCAGGCGTTGTACCATTCAGTACCCCACCCAGGTCCACGTCGATGTTTTCGATGGCCAAGTCCTCGCGGGTACGCATAATGTTAGCTCTCCCGGTAAGCGCATCGCCTTTTAGCCCCTCGGCATTCGTAATTAGCTGCCGTAGGGTTTTGTTCTGATCCAGCGAGTACTGCCCAGGTCGATACACCGCCCCCTGAATAGTCACCTGATTCTCGAACCGGTCGAGTAGTTGTTCAATGTTGACCACGTCGCCATCCTGCATGGTGAACGTCTTAAATTCGGCAGTGCTGACATCGATCACCTTGCGTTCACGGTCGGTTAAGCGGGTAACTTTCACGGCGCGTTTGTAAGCGTTGGCCGCAAACCCACCCGAATAATACAATAGCCGATCCAGCGTCTCGCCGGGCAGCATCTCAAAAATATTGTTCCGTTTGGCCGTGCCAATCACTTCTACCCGGGAAATAAATGTCGGAATACGGATATTATCGTTCTCACGCAGGGCCACGTCGTTGCGCTGCACACCCGTCAGCAACAGGTCATATAGGTCGATGGTGGTAATAACCCGGCTACCCCGGATCACCTGTATCTGCCGGAAGGAACCCAATTCGCTGGGACCACCGGCGGCATAAATGGCGGTTAGGGCCGACGATAAGGACGAGATATTATACGATCCAGGCCGGATTGCCTCACCCAGTACGGATACCCGAATACTGCGAATATTGCCGAGCGTAACCTCGATGTAGGTATCCTGCGGGCCATATTTACTATTCCGAAGGCCCGCGTATTTAGACGCTAAGTGGCTAATGATTCGGGCTTTCGCCTGCTCGATACTCAACCCGGCCACGTTGACCGGCCCTACCCCGGCCCCCAGCCCCGATGTGGTGCTAAAATAAATATTTCCTTCGGGGGTAACGGTTTGCAGGGCATTTCCTTCGGAGTAGCCAAACATGGTGATGTTGATCTGGTCGCCGGGGCCGAGTTGATAGGTACGGGGAGTGGCGGTGGCATTGAGGTTAGGCTGGAAGGTAGCCCTGAAGTCGGGGTTATTGAATAACTCATACCCAAACAGTTTCCGACGTAGCTCTTGCCGCTCCCGAATCCGGGCAACCTCGTAGCCATCTTCAATGACCTCTTTGTCGGTTTTCTGGGCATTGGCATTGTCTTCTTCCGATACCTGCTGGTCCAGCGAGCCAGATTCCCCCGGTTGGCCGGGTGCGCCACTTGTGCGGCCATTATTCACCCCGTTACCGGGCTGATTGGCCTGACCGGGAGTGGTACGACCCGGCTGTTGCCCCAGCCCAGTACCGGGCTGGGTAGTAGTACCCGTACGCCCATTAATAGCACCGGGTTGGGTGGTAGTACCCGTACGGCCCGGCACCGTGGCGGGCTGACCGGGGCGACCTGGCTGCTGGGTGGTGGGGGTGCCAACCCCCGACCGGGGTTGGGTACTGGGTAGCGTGCTGGGTACACCAACGGGCGACGATGGGCCAGGCAACACCTGGGCAAACGTGGGGATTCCGGCGGCTAGCATGGCCAGAACGGCTAAGCTACGAGTGGTAGTAAACGAAAGGGGGAGCCGAAAAAAAATCTGAAAAGATTTTGCCGCGAAAAAATGATTTATTCGAGGATATTGCATATTTTTAAGATAAATAAGCGCATCGGCGGGTATGTGGTTGCGTTAGATAAAGCAATCTGTTGCCTTACCATATAGTACGTAACCCGGTTCAGATGGCAAAGTAAGTGAACTTTTCCCAGAATCTAAATAGTTTTCTATTCTGCGGAATCAACGGAAAGGTTGCGCGAAACGTATAATTTTTCTAATTTCTGTGTATTACAATCGCCCGTTACCTCTGCCCGTTTACTTTTAGACAAACCCACATACATGACAGATAACAACAACCGTACCGTACAATACAACGAAGATAGTATCCGCTCCCTCGACTGGCGCGAACACATCCGGCTGAGGCCCGGCATGTACATTGGAAAACTGGGCGATGGCTCAGCCGCCGACGATGGCATCTATGTATTGCTTAAAGAAACCCTCGACAACTGCATTGATGAGCACGTTATGGGTT
>JBBQUC010000232.1:0-6647 GCA_038212815.1 Cytophagales bacterium | reverse complement strand
TGCCCGGCATCAGGGCGTACTAGTCCATACCGATGCCACACAGACCGTGGGAAAACTGCCGTTCAACCTGGCTAGCACTGCCATTGACTTACTCAGTTTATCGGGTCATAAACTGTATGCACCCAAAGGCATTGGTGCGCTGGTAGTACGGGGCAAAACCAGTCTGATAGCCCAGCAGGACGGCGGTCGCCACGAGCGGGGTCGGCGGTCGGGTACGCTGAATGTGCCGGGAATTGTGGCCCTGGGTAAAGCATCCGAACTGAGCCACAGCAGTATGGCCACCGAAGCCACTCGCCTGGCTACCCTGCGCGACCAGCTCGAAGCGGGTATTCTGGCCAACATTCCCGATGCACAGGTAAACGGTAGCTGCACCCATCGGTTGCCCAACACTACCAACATTGGTTTCGCCAATGTCGATGGCGAACTCTTGCTGGACTCGCTCACTGCCATTGCCGTCTCCAACGGCTCGGCCTGCAACGCAGCCTCCACCGCTCCATCGCACGTACTGAAGGCAATGAGCCTGCCCGATGCCCTGGCTTATAGCTCGGTCCGGTTTAGCCTGGGTCGATTGACCACCGAGGCTGATATCCAGTTGGCTATTAGCCATGTTACCGATATAGTCAATCGCCTGCGCTAGTTGCGCTGGCAGCCTTATGATAGAATTGTCAAATTTTTTAACGGATCGTTCATAATCTTACGAACCATTACCGTTAACTTACGGCGTTAAACCTAGGCCCAGTTCACCCAATGCAACTTACAGGTTCCCACGTGCTCAATGCACCCGTACACCAGGTCTGGGCCATGCTGATGGATCCCGACATTTTAGCCCGGATTGTTCCGGCAATCTCCTCGCTTGAGAAAACAGGAGAGAATGAATTTAACGCCATTGCCGAAATTAAACTTGGCCCCGTTAGTGGCAAATTCACGGGTAGCCTCACCCTCTCCGATATTCGGGAGAACGAAGGATACAACCTGCACGTGAAGCAAAACAGCAAAATTGGCAATGCGGACGCGCTCATTGGCATTAAACTGAAATCGCTGAGTGACACCCAAACCGAAATTGCTTTCGATGGCGATGCCCGACTGTCGGGGTTACTGGCCCGCACTGGGCAACGGGTCATTTCGGGCGTAGCTACCACGCTGACGAAACAGTTTTTCCAGAATTTTGACCAGGAATTAACGCAATAGTAGTACTAAGTATTAACGCTAAAACCCTTTATATCCGAATGAAAACCCAGATTACCGTAAATGGCAAACCCCGCGCTGCCGACCTGGAAGACCGCACCCTGCTGGTCGACTACCTGCGCGACTCCCTGCACCTGACGGGCACCCATGTAGGCTGCGACACCTCCTCGTGCGGAGCCTGTACCGTTCACCTCGATGGCGTTGCTGTAAAAGCCTGCACCATTCTGGCCGTTCAGGCCGATGGCTGTCAGGTCACTACCATCGAGGGATTAGCCAAGGGCGATGGTATGCACCCGCTACAGGATGGCTTCAAAGAGTGCCACGGGTTACAGTGTGGCTTTTGCACACCGGGCATGATTATGGCCGCTGCCGATCTGCTGACCCGCAACCCCCACCCCACTGAAGCCGAGATTCGGACAGCGCTGGAAGGCAACATCTGCCGCTGCACAGGATACCACAACATCGTAAAATCCATTCAGTGGGCTGCCGAACAGGCATCAGCCCCGCTGCTGGCTGATAGCCACCTGTGGACGAATGACACCGTAACTAGGGAAATTGTAGAAACTGCTTAACCCGAAAACTAAAACTCTCTAATGAGCAACCGTTATATTGGTCAATCCGTGAAACGCCGGGAAGACAAGCGTTTCATCACCGGCAAGGGTCGTTATACCGACGACATTGTGCTGCCCGGCATGGTACATGCCTATTTTGTGCGTAGCCCCTACGCCCACGCCCGCGTTACCAGCATCGACACCACCGAGGCCAAAGCCGCACCGGGTGTAGTCGCCATTTTTACGGGCGATGATGTAGCGGCCCTCAACGGCGTACCCTGCGGCTGGCAGGTCAATTTCCGCAATGGCGAAACCATGCGCGAACCCAAACACCCCATGCTGATTGCTACCGGCGATACGGCCAAGCACGTGGGCGACCCTGTAGCAGTCATTATTGCTGAAACCAAAGCCCTCGCTACCGATGCTGCCGAACTGGTAGTTATTGAGTGGGAAGAACTCTCGGCGGTGGCAAACCCCGCCAAAGCCCTGGCTACCGATGCGCCCAAAGTGCACGACCAATACCCCGATAACCGGGCGTTCGACTGGACATTTGGTAACCCTATCGAAGAAGTGGATGCTGCCATGGCAACGGCGGCTCACATTACCGAACTGGAGTTTGTGAATCAGCGGGTGGTGCCAAACGCCATGGAACCCCGCAGCTACATTGGGCAGTACGACGATGTTGCCGATAAATATACGCTTTATACCTCTACCCAAAACCCGCACCTGATCCGGCTGCTGATGTGCGCCTTTGTGCTGGGTATTCCTGAGCATAAAGTTCGGGTGGTGGGGCCGGATGTAGGCGGTGGCTTTGGGTCTAAAATTTATCATTACACTGAAGAAGCGCTGGTTACCTGGGCGGCTAAAGAAATTAATCAGCCCATAAAGTGGACCTCCGACCGCTCCGAAGCCTTTCTGATGGATGCCCATGGCCGCGACCACGTGACCAAAGCCGAAATGGGATTCGATGCCGAGGGGAACATTGTAGGCCTGCGGATCAAAACGGTAGCTAACCTCGGTGCGTATCTTTCCACCTTTGCGCCCGCCGTACCGACCTACCTGCATGGCACGCTGTTGCAGGGCTTATACACTACGCCCAAAATCAACATCGACATGACGTGTGTGTTTACCCACACGGTTGCGGTTGATGCCTACCGGGGAGCGGGTCGGCCCGAAGCTACATACCTGCTCGAACGGCTGATGGATTTGGCCGCGCTGGAAATGGGTAAAGACCCGGCACAACTGCGGTTCCAGAACTTTATTCCGCCCTTCGATGGCGTAACGCAGCCCGGCTACCAGACGCAAGTAGCCCTGCAATACGATTCGGGCAACTATGCCCCCGTGCTGGAGCGCGGTCTGGAAATGCTTGGCTACGCCGATTTCCGGCAGGCTCAGGCCGAAGCCGCGCAGACGGGCAAACTCCTCGGCGTTGGATTCTCTACGTACGTAGAAGCCTGCGGCATTGCTCCCTCGGCAGTGGTAGGGTCGCTCGGCGCACGGGCAGGTCTCTACGAATCGGCACAGGTTCGGGTACAGCCTACGGGTAAGGTGAGCGTATTTACGGGTTCGCACTCGCACGGGCAGGGCCACGAAACCACTTTTGTGCAGGTAGTAGCCGATAAACTCGGCATTCCAATGGAAGACATTGAACTCATCCACGGCGACTCCGACACGGTGGCCTTTGGCATGGGTACGTATGGCTCGCGTTCGCTGGCAGTAGGTGGCAGTGCCATTGTGAAGAGCATCGACAAAATTCTGGAAAAAGGCGCGAAAATTGCCGCCCACCGGCTCGAATGTGCCGAAAGTGACCTGACCTACGCCGACGGTAAATGGACGGTAAACGGCACCGACAAGAGCATTGGTTTTGGCGATGTGGCCCTAACGGCCTATGTGCCGCACATCTATCCTGCCGGGCTGGAACCGGGCCTGGATTTCTCCAGTTTCTACGACCCCGCCAACTTCACCTACCCGTTCGGTTGCCATATTGCGGTGGTCGAGGTGGACAAGGAGACAGGCAAAACTACCCTCAAACGCATGATTGCCGTCGATGATGTGGGCAATATCATCAACCCTATGATTGTGGAAGGGCAAATTCACGGCGGACTGGCGCAGGGCATTGGACAGGCACTGCTGGAAGGCACCATTTATGACGAGAATGGTCAATTGACCAATGGCTCCTACATGGACTACTGTATGCCCCGCGCCGATGATTTCCCGATGTTCGAGACCGACAATCAGGTAACTCCCTGTCCGCACAACCCACTGGGGGTGAAGGGCGCGGGCGAAGCTGGTGCCATCGGCTCGACTCCCTCGGTAGTCAACGCCGTGATCGATGCCCTCTGGCATGGTGGCCATCAAGTAAAAGATATTCTCATGCCCTTAACCCCGGAACGCGTTTGGCGGGCCATGCAACACTAAAACCATGATAACATACCCTTTTCACTATAAAAAAGCGGGCAGCGTGGCCGAGGCCGTAGCCTTGCTGGCCGAAGGTGGCAAAGCCCTGTCGGGTGGGCATAGCCTAATTCCGACCATGAAACTCCGCCTGAATGCCCCCGATACGCTGGTGGACATTGGCCGGATTCCTGAGTTGAAAACCATTACCGTCGAAGGCGATGAGTTGGTGATTGGTGCCGGGGCGACCCACGGCCAAATTGCGGCCTCGGAGGTGGTAAAGCAGCACCAGCCCATGTTTGCCGAAGGGGCAAGCCACATTGGCGACCCCGCCGTTCGAAACCGGGGCACCATTGGTGGGTCCTTAGCCCATGCCGACCCCTCTGCCGACTGGCCTGCTATGGTGCTGGCTGCCGATGCAACAGTGGTAGTTGAGGGAACGTCAGGGAGTCGGTCGGTTAAAGCAACCGATTTCTTTACGGGCCTGTTTAGCACAGCGATGCACGATGGCGAGATTATCACCCAGATTCGGGTGCCGGTCAATGCCGGGGGCAAAGCCTCTTACCAGAAGTTTGCCCAGCCTGCCTCGCGCTACGCCATTGTTGGCTGTGCGGTGGTAAAGTCGGCAGATGGCCGGGTAAACGTTGCTTTTTCTGGCGTGTCAGAAGCTCCCTTCCGCGATACAGCGGCTGAACAACTCATCAATAGTGGGCAGGTAGTTAGCACCGCTGCCAGTGGTATGTCTATCCTATCAGACCACTACGCATCCGAAGAATACCGCAGGCATCTGGCCACTGTATATCTGAAACGTGCGTTGGCCGCAGTGGCTTAGATTTTCACCTCGCCCCCTGCCCCGCTCTTATGGAGCGGGGCAGGGGGCGAGGTCATTTTTCATAAAACATGACCCGCGAATCCATCCAGCAATTACTTCAACGTCAGGGCTACATTACCGATCCGCAGATTAGTATGTCGGTTTTTCTGGCCATGAAACTCCAAAAACCCCTGCTCATCGAAGGCCCCGCCGGGGTGGGCAAAACTGAAATTGCCAAAGTGATGGCGCGGGCGTTGGATACCGACCTGATCCGGCTACAGTGTTACGAGGGACTGGATGCCAGCCACGCCTTGTATGAGTGGAACTACCAACGTCAGTTGCTACACCTGAAGCTGCTGGAAGTAAATGCCCGGCAAGGGGCTACCGACCTCGCTATGCAGGAACAGGAACTCTTCTCCGACACGTTCCTGCTCAAACGCCCACTCTTACAGGCCATCACCCACCATAAAGCCCCGGTACTGCTGATTGACGAGGTGGACCGCGCCGACGAAGAGTTCGAGAGTTTTCTGCTCGAAGTACTCTCTGACTGGCAAATCACTATTCCCGAAATGGGCACCATTCAGGCTACGCACATTCCGTATGTGGTGGTAACGGGCAACCGCGTCCGCGAACTCTCCGAAGCCCTGCGTCGCCGGTGCTTATACGTCTGGATCGACTACCCTGATTACGACAAAGAATTGAGCATTGTGTTGAGCAAAGTGCCGGATATTGATGCGCAACTGGCTAAACAAATTTGCCGGTTCATGCAGGAACTGCGCCAACTACGCTTAGAGAAAACCCCCGGCATTGCCGAAACCATCGACTGGGCTACCGCTTTAGCCGCCCTGCACTTCGACCACCTCGATAAATCCATTATTGAAGAAACCCTGGGCGTAATCCTGAAAGACTGGAAAGACATCCGCCAAACGGGACTATCGCTTAGCGAACTGTACGAACGAGCCGGGATTGTGTCGAAGTTTGATACCATGTAGGGTCTCAGGCCCACGTTTCTGCCCATTTGCCCTATTTTTCGTAAAAACCGTCAACGTAATGAAGAAATTTAGCTAAATTCGTTCAATATATTGACGGCTTTTAACTAGTATGGTATATCCGCGTTATTTAAAGTCGCTAATTCTGGCTGATTTAGTGCCTAATAAAGTGAACCTAATCTTTGGGCCGCGCCGAGTTGGCAAAACGTTTCTGATTAACCAAATCGTAGCCGATACGACTTATCGCAGCCTGTTTCTGGAAGGTGAAGACGCTGATACGCAGCAATTATTGGCCCCACGCACAATTGCCCATTACCAGCGGATATTAGGCGATATTGATTTGCTTATCATTGATGAAGCTCAGGCCATCCCGGCCATTGGGCAAGTGTTGAAACTGATTGTTGACCACATAAAGCCCCTTCGCTTACTTGTTACAGGTTCGTCGGCCTTCGATTTGGCGAATCAATCGGGGGAGCCGCTAACGGGGAGAGCCTACAATCACCGACTGTATCCATTGGCCCAACGCGAGTTGGCCCCTTATGAGACCATTCTCCAAACTAAGCAACGGCTCGAAGACCATCTCTTGTATGGTAGTTATCCCGACGTGGTGCAAACTGAATCGCCAGCCGCCCGCGAGCGGTACTTGCGAGAGTTAGTCAATGCCTATTTGCTCAAAGACCTGGTTGTGTTCGATGGGGTAAGAAACGCGGGGAAAGT
>JBBQUC010000231.1:0-6650 GCA_038212815.1 Cytophagales bacterium | reverse complement strand
TGATTGGGGGCGGGTTCTTCTTCCAGTGCCGGGGCTGGCTCCATTTGGGGCCTGGGGCTGGCGGTCTGAGGCCGGGGGGCGGTTGGGTTAGTAGTCCGGGTAACGGTTGGCTCCCCTGCCGAGCGGATAATGATGGTGCGTTCCGTGGGGTCGGCGGTAGTAGGGAGCGTGGTCTGCGTCAGCACCGGGTCGGGCGTGGTTGGCGCAGGCCGGGTAGTGCCCGTACCAGCCGGTTTAGTAGGGGCTGGGGTGGTACGGCTATAGGTATCGGCAGGGCGTTGGTCGGGCGTAGCCGAGGGTACTAGCTTAGGCTGGTATAGTTTCCGCTCTGAGGCATTGCGAGGAATGGGGTTGGCAGGGCGGTTAGGATCGGAATTGCGATCGTCGGGGTCCTGATTCGCCACCTCCGTAATCGGGCGACTTACCGGTGCAGGACGGTCGTAAACCGGTGGGGCTGGCATATTGATTATCTCGATGGGGGTTTTGGTGGGTCGGCGTTCGCGGAGCCACAGCACCCGGCCAACTACCAGTTTCTGCACCCCCCGGTCGATGCGGTTGTATTTCAGCAGTTTTTTCAGCCGCAGGCCATAGCGTTGCGAGATGCTCCGCAGGGTTTCGTCGGGGCGGGCGGTATGAAAGGGCACCAGGGCTTTTTTGCGCTTTTTGGCCAGGTAATATACCTCGCCCGGCAGCACCGGGTCGGTATCGGTCATGTCGTTGTAGCGCAGCAAACTGGCGTAACTGATTTTAGCCTTGTGCGCCAGCGACTCGGCGTTATCGCCGGGTTGGGCCTGAATACCGGGCAGGCCATTGATTTCGTACAGAATGGCTTCATCGGCAGAGCGTACGCCCGTGGTTATTTTTTTCAGCACCGGAAACCCTACATCGTCCTGCACAAAATTAGGCGCAGGTTTGGTGGCCGTGCTCACCCGCTGCCGCAGGTCGCCCAGTTGGTCTTTAGGCACCGGAATCACTACGGCATACTCTTTATCGGTCGGAATTCCGTCGGCGGTTAGCCAGCGGTTATACGCCCGGATATCGGCTTCGGCCACGCCTACCTCCCCCGCAATCTGGGCTATGGACTTACCCGCCCCATTGGGGTATTCCAGCAGGGCTGTTGTCTGGGTAGGCTGGTAGGTCTGAAAGGCGTTTTCAACCGCAATTTTATGAGCAAAAAACCGCAGTACGTAGCGGTCGGTGTTGCCATCCAGAAAAATCTCTTTAGCGTAGGCCCAGTCTGCCGGAATAAGTTTGCTGATACCACCCGCGCCGAGGTAATACGAGTAAAGTGACGATACCCAGTTGTTGAACAGTACATTATTCCGTTTCAGATACCGCGCTGCCCCGCGTGTCGAGGCTGTAATGCTCTTGCGCTCGTCCACCTGGTCGTCAACCCGCAGACCGTGGTCAGTGGCGGTTTCGCGTTTGAACTGCCAGTATCCCACCGCATTCGACGACGATACCGCATCGGGCGTGAGGGAGCTTTCCTGAATAGCCAAGTATTTAAAGTCCAGGGGTACTTCCTCATCCGTCAGTATCCCTTCAATCACCGGGAAGTATAAAGCCGCCCGGTCCAGTTTGGCAGTCCAGTACTGCTTATTGGCCAGCAAGGCACTCACGTCCTGGTAAATAATGCTCTGGGCATCGCGGTCGAGGTTTACCGAAATGCCGCCAAAGTCGATGCGCGACGGAATGGTTATACGTTGGGCCGAAGCTGTTAGGGCGGTCCAGGTAAGGGCAAGGCTGAGGGCGTAGTTGATGTTCATCATTTTTTACGGATTAGCATAATGCCGTCGCGGATGGGCAGGAGCACATTTTCGACGCGGGGGTCGTTCTGGATCGTTTCGTTGAACCGGATAATGGCTTCGGTATCTTTGTCAACGTCGGTAACGGGCTGAAGTACATTACCCGACCGTAATACATTGTCGGCCAGCAGAAACCCGCCGGGGCGCACCTTATCGAGGGTAAGTTCATAGTAGTGTTCGTAGCTGGTTTTGTCGGCATCGATAAAGACCAGATCAAAAACCAGATCGAGGGCTGGGATAATCTCGGCAGCGGGGCCAGCCCGGAACTCGATGCGACTGGCGTAGGGGGTTTGCTCCCAATACCGGCGGGCAAACGGTTCCATTTCTTCGTTGATGTCGATGGTGATGATCCGGCCATTCTCAGCGAGACCCTCAGCCAGACAGAGGGCTGAGTAGCCTGTGTATGTCCCTATTTCGAGTACATAGCGGGGCCGAATCATGTGCGAGATCATGGCCAGCACCCGTCCCTGCAAATGCCCCGACAGCATGTGTGGTCGCAGCACATTGACGTATGTATCGCGGTTAAGCCGACGCAGTACATCGCTTTCGGGCGAGGTGTGCGCAGCGGTATAGTGGGCCAGGTCAGGGGGTAGAACATCCATTTCGGTAAAAATAACGGATAAACCCTGAAAAATGGTAGAAATACCCGGGTTTGTCGTCTTATATCCGGCTTTTGGTATCGATAAGTAGCGTAACGGGGCCATCGTTCACCAGGGCTACCTGCATATCGGCCCCAAACTCGCCCGTCTGGATGGGTTGTCCCAAATCGGCAGTCAGTTGCTGAATCATCTGCTCGTACAGTGGAATGGCTACCTCAGGCCGGGCCGCTTCGGTAAAGCCAGGGCGGTTGCCTTTTTTGGTACTGGCATGAAGGGTAAATTGACTGATAAGCAGAATGCTGCCGCTGATAGCCGCCAGGTCGAGATTCATTTTGCCGTCGGCATCTGAAAACACCCGCATCCCCACAATTTTCCTGCTGAGCCACTGCACATCCTCAGCCGTATCGGCATGGGTAATGCCGAGCAATATCATAAACCCTGGCCCAATCTTGCCTTTTAGCTGCCCCCCAATGGTAACGGACGCTTCGGAAACACGCTGAATAACGGCAATCATTTGGAATTTTTAGGGTTTGAGTAAAGGTACCCCGCACTTCAGTCCGGGATGCGTCACACCTCGGCCAGCAGCAGCCGGGCAATCAGGAAATAGACGCCAATGCCAATGAGGTCGTTGGCGGTGGTGATAAACGGGCCGGAGGCTACCGCCGGGTTAATCCCAATCCGGTTAAGAAGCAGGGGGGTCATGGTGCCGGTAAACGAGGCCAGCAACACGACTGACAGCAGCGAGGTGGCAATGACCAGAAACAGACGCGGCTCGCCAATAATGAGCGTATAAGCCCCCGCCAGCAGGCCCACAATGAGACCGTTGATGAGGGCAACCAGCAGCGTACGAAACAGCCGATGCCCCAACGTGGCGGTCAACCCCTGCTTATCGGCCAGGCTCTGCACAATGAGTGCGGCTGTCTGAATACCCACGTTGCCGCCCGTAGAGCCGATAATGGGAATAAATGCCGCCAGGGCAGCTACCTTGCTCAACTCGCCCTGAAACCCATTGATAACCGTGGCCGCCAGCAAGGAGCCACACGCCCCCGCCACTAGCCAGGGTAGTTGCACTTTGGCCCGCTGCCAGATGGTGTCATCTTCTTCAGCCTCGCCCAATAAACCAGAAATAGCCTGAATATCCTCGTCAGCCTGCTCAGTAATTACGTCCACCACATCGTCAATGGTGATGCGGCCCAGTAGTCGGCGTTGCACGTTGACAACCGGAATAGCCTCCAGATCGTACCGCTGCATTACTTCGGCCACCTCATCGACAGGGCGGTACGTTTCGACGTAGATGATGTCCTGCTCGTAAATATCGGCAATTTTGGCTCCTTTTCGGGCCAGCACAATTTTCTTCAGCGAGAGCAGTCCCATGAGCATTCCCACATCATCGACCACATACACGGCATATACTTTCTCGACATCTTCGGCCTGCCGCCGAATCTCTTCGATGCACTGATTGACCGTCAGATTGACATTGATTTTCACCAACTCCTTCTGCATCAAGGCTCCCGCTACCCCCTCGTCGTAATGCAACAGGTCTAGAATGAAGCGGGCCTGTTCGCGGTCTTCCAGCAGGCCAATCACTTCTTCGCGAATCTGAATGGGCTGCTTGTTCAGAATGTCCACCGCGTCGTCAGAGTCCATCTGCTCCACAAAGGGGGCCAGTTCAACAGAGGTAAAGGTGTCGAGCAAATCCTGCTGTACGGCAGGGTCGAGGTTAGTCAGGATTTCGGCACCCACCTGCCGGTCGAGGAGGTTGAGCAGGTAGCGAGCCTGATGAGTCTCTAATTCAAACAATACCCCCGAAATATCCGCCGGGTACAGTTCGTCCATCTCCGTTCGGAGCAGGGCATCATCCCGCCCGTCGATGGCTATCTGAATATGGTCGAGGTAGTCTTTGGTGAGTTCAAATGTCATTCAGTACAGCCGACGAAGGGATTTCTATACGTTTTTGAAACGATATAGCGAATTTTGGCATTGGCCCTACAAAGTTAACCCGCAAACCCCCTTTTTCGGCATGGACATGGAGAGACTTTTTGATCCCATCATCGATGGTATACTGACCAGCGGGTATGGCCTGGCCGATAATTTTTTAACCCCCGGCGAGGTAACAGCCCTGATGAGTCGGCTGCATCAGCAACGGGCAGCCGGGCGATTTCGGCAAGCGGGGATTGGCAGCGGGCAGGCCCTTGTAGAAACCCGCATCCGGGGCGATGAGATTCAGTGGCTCGATGCTGCCGAGGCTATTCCCGCCGAATCGGCTTTTCTAGCCCGCATCGACCAGTTTATGGCCTACCTAAACCGAACTTGCTACCTCGGCCTGCGCGAACATGAATTTCACTATGCCTGCTATCCGCCCGGTCAGTTTTATAAACGCCACCTCGACCAATTCCGACAAAACTCCCAGCGCAAATTGTCGGTAATCTGTTACCTCAACGCTGACTGGCAGGAGGCCGATGGCGGTCAACTCGCCGTTTACCTGCCCGGCGCAGACTCTACCGAGCAGCAGGTGCTAATTTCGCCGGCAGGAGGCCGACTGGTGTGTTTCGAGAGTGCGCGGCTCGAACACGAGGTACTGCCCGCCACCCGTGAGCGGCTCAGCCTGACCGGTTGGCTAAAGACGGGTAGGTAGTTGGTTTGCTTGCCACTCGTTTCGTTCGGATATTTGTGGCTCCTGCATTGTATTCTGTTCATGCCCGACTCTGAACCAATCCTGACGTGGTTGCTTACCGGTTTGCTGCTGCTACCATTTGCGGGCTTTGTTGGGCTGTTTGGGTTGCGGAATCGCTCCCTGTCCGGGCCAGTAGCTATTGCGCTAACCACGATGGGCCTGGTAGCCTCTATCTGGCTGGCTCTTACCCTGCCTCCTACCCTATTCACCCTCCAGACTACTTGGGTTGCCTTACCTACAGCGAGCCTGTCCGTTGGCTTTCGGCTTGACCGGCTGGCCCTGCTGATGCTGGTGCTGGTTCATTTTGTAGAGTTGCTCATTCAACTGTATTCCCTGGCCTACCTGCACCACGAACCGCGACTAGCCCGGTACTTTGCTTACTTACAGTTATTTGTAGGAGCCATGTTAGGCATTGTGACGGCCAATAACCTCATCACCCTTTACGGGTTTTGGGAGTTGGTTGGCCTGGCTTCGTACCTCCTCATTGGTTTCTGGGCCGACCGGCCGCAGGCGGTTCAGGCGGCCCGCAAGGCATTTCTCTTTAATCGCATTGGCGACGCGGGGTTTCTGATGGGCATTTTCCTGACCTATTATACCCTCGGCACCACCGATTTTAGTGCGTTTACCTCGGCTGCTCCAACGGTGGTGGGCCTCTGTCTGTTTATGGGCTGTGTGGGCAAATCGGCCCAATTTCCGCTGCTGAGCTGGCTCCCCGATGCGATGGAAGGTCCCACTCCTGTATCGGCCCTGTTGCACGCAGCGACTATGGTGGCCGCCGGTATTTTTCTGTTGGCACGCATCCATCCGCTGCTCTCGCCCAATGCTCTGCTGGTCATCACGCTCATTGGCACCATCACAACCGGCTGGGGAGGCTACTCAGCCCTGTTTCAGACCGACATTAAGAAAGTGCTGGCCTTCTCCACTGTATCGCAGTTGGGGCTGATGGTGGCGGCAATGGGCATGGGCAATGTGGCAGGTGCGCTGTTTCATCTGCTTACCCACGCCTTTGTCAAAGCCGGGCTGTTTCTGGGGGCGGGCAACGTGATTCACGCCACCGACACGCAGGACCTGCGCCAAATGGGGGGTCTGCGTAACCGCCTGCCCATTACCTTCTGGGCCTACTGTCTCTGTGCGGCTTCGCTGGCAGGTGTACCGTTGCTGTCAGGGTTTTTATCGAAAGAAACCATTTTGGCAGGTGCCTTTGGCTGGGCAGCAACGCAGGGGGCAGGTGCGGGGGTGATACCCACCTTGCTGCTGCTCTCCTCGCTACTGACGGCCCTGTATATGGCGCGGCAGGTACGGCTTATTTTTTTCGGCAACTACCGGAACTCAGCCGGGGCAGTTGCCCACTTACGAGAACCCTCGTGGCTGATGCGGGGGCCGGTGGTGGTATTAGCCGGGCTATCGGTCTGGTTTTGGTTTTCGGCCAATCCACTCACGGAGCATAGCAGTTGGTTCTTCGGGCTGTTCCCGCCCACTGCCGACTATGTGGTTAGCTGGCTGGCACCAGTGTCTATAGGGCTGGTCTTGCTGGGTGGGTGGGTTGGGTTTAAGTTTGCTGAGGGGTGGCTA